>DASTDR010000318.1:0-3174 GCA_035710265.1 Gemmatimonadales bacterium
AATCAAGGGGCGGTTGCGCGCGGAAGGCGTGCGACCGCCCCTTTCAGTCTCTCGTGACGGGTTACGACCGACGCAAAGGTGGTTCCGACACCTCGCAGTGCATGCCATACGGCAAGCACTCTCACCTCGTCAGCGCCCGGAACGTAATAGACGTGATAGCGAGATCCCTTCAGCAGGATGCGCCTGTGCCAGGCACAGGAGACTGTCGATACACACGCCCGATCTGCGGTGTGTGACCGATTGTCTCGAACGAGACTGCCAGTTCGTCTAGAAAGAGATCGGGCGCGGCGGGCCGATTCCGGCGCCACCATTCGTCGATTGCGCCAATCTGATCGTCGGCCTCGGGGGTGGTACGGACCTGGAGGCTCACCTCCGCCGGCGAAGCTCCTCGAGAATCTCCAAGGATGACCGTAGCCGACCGGCCTCAGCGGACTGCCACGACGAGGAGATCACGGCGTGGAGAGCGCGACGCTCGGCGTCTGTGAGGTCGTCACCCTCGTCGTCTGCGACGAGGTCGAGAACGGTACCCTCGGGAAGTGTGGTCGGCTCGTCGAGAACGAGCCGCCCATTTTCGACACGCGCTCGAAGAGGACTCATGTGTCTACTATGGGGGTTTCGAGCATGCCGGGCAAGCGTCACCCCGGTTGCGTGCGGAATGCACCCCATGTCTATCAGTTCCCGGTCGGCGGCTCCAGGCGGCGAATCACCAGCACTTCCGTCTCACCGCGATCCGCCTCGAGCTTCAGGCCCAGCTGCTCCCGGATCGCCGTAAAGATTTCCCAACCTGTTGCAGGGCCCGCCGAGGAGGCACCGGGCGGGGTCACCATGAGAATGAAATCGAACTCCGCCGTGAGTCCCGTCCGATCGACCACCGGCCGGTCCAGGTAGCCTGACAAGCCGCGGGCGATGTCGCCAGCAGTCGCGCGCATCCCACTGACGAAGGAAACCATCCCGTCCCCGCTCGCAATGGCCACACCGCAATATCGACTCTCGATCGTTCTTTGAATCTCGACACCCGGCAGAGGAGCGCCCTCCGCGGGTAGTCTGTCACACGCCGCAGTTGAGGGACGCATCGCACTCCCGAGCTTGCCGTCCTCACGGCTCAGCGTGAGCGCGTACACCGGGCGTACCCCTCGCTCGAAGGTAGCGTCGAGACTGAATCGTTCGGCGAGCAGGCTCCGCATCATCATCCGAAGCTGGGTATCTGTTGCGGGAGCTCCGTTCGTTCGCGCCACGACGTCAAAGCGGCGGGTCCGAGCCCATGTCGGCCCGCCCACGATGTCTCGCTCAGGCACGTTGTAAGCCCAATGGATCATCTGGACGACGGTGCGCCTCCGCATCGTGACTCCACCGGGCGTAGCCGTGAGAGGCTGGGCTCGGTCGCGGCTGTCTGGACTCTCCTTCACCGATGCCGCGTCGAAGCGCTCGGCAAGTCCGGCGGATGCGTCGCCTTGCGCCATGCTTCCCGCAGAGGAAGAAGCAATACGAAAGGGCAGGATAACCATGAGACCAGCGGCGATTATCCTGCTGAGCACTTATCGCCTCCGTTCATGTCTGAACGAACGCGCGGGCAATCTACGGCGCGGTTGCGCGCGGAAGGCGTGCGACCGCCCCTTTCAGTTCCTGCCCGCTCTCGCTGTCGGTCCACGCGAGAATCAGTTCATCACCGGCGCGCGTCATGCGCGGGTATCCGCTCACGCGGACCGAGCCCGGCGGCTCGACCGCATCCGATCGCGCTCCTGACGGCCAGACGCGGCGAACCCTGAGCCGGCTTCGTCCTTCGGCAAACTCCACCCAGCTGGCCGCGGCGGACCCGTCGTCCAGCCACTCGATATCGACATGCCCGCTCGAGACGCCGTCGTCGAGCCGGATAGGAGCGCTCCACGTTCGTCCCGCGTCCTGCGAGAAGGCCGCGAAGGCGCGGCCCTTGTCTCCCTCCGCCGTGAACCACGCGGCGGCGATGTCGCGTCCGCGCGCGCTCAGCGCGGGCCCGTTGACGGGGCAGGCCTCGATTTTCCAGTTGTCGTCGTGCAGGGATGCGGCCGGCGTCCACGCGCCGCTCTCGAGGCGCGACACCTTGATGTCGCGCACTTCTTCGGGGCTGCGATCGCGGAAGGCGGTAAGAACGCCGTCGGGGGTGACGACGGCCGCCGTCTGACAGCACTCGCACACGCGGGCATCGACGGAAGTTTCCGCTGTCTGCTTCCACTGCGCGTCGAAGCTGGCGAAGTAGAGCGCCATCGAGCCGCCGAGGGGATCCTTCGTGTTCAGCTCCTGGTCCCGGCCGTCGAGCCACACCAGCCCGACGCCGCCGGCCAGCTCGAACATCGACACGAACCCGTGCTGGGTCTTCGTGCCGTCGTGGTGGGGCGAGAACGGCTTGCTCCAGGTCTTGCCCTCGTCGCCGGAGTAGGCCAGGCGCGTCTCGTACGCCTCGATCAGCGCGTCCGTGGTTGGATACCAGTTCGCCACGAGCGTGCCGTTTGTCAGCCGCAGCACGGAGGGGACGTCGGCGGAGGTGACGAACCAGTCGTCACCCTTCGCGACCTGCCGACTGGCCGACCAGCCCGCTGAGGTCCGCTCAGAGAATGCGAGCGTCGTGGTCGCGTCCTCCTGCTCCAGCCAGCTCAGGATCGCGCCTTTGGGCGACGAGGTCAGTTGCGGGTGTGCGCTCCCTTCTGGTGCTGGCAGCGTCAGAGGCGCGAGGGTGAGTCCGAACGTCGGCGGCGAGGTGCTGTCGCCCCCCGGGATTAGTACGCTGCAGCTGCCGGCTCCGCCGCTGCAGGCCGCTGTGACGATGAGAAGGGGAGTGCACCAATAGAGCGTTCTGCGAGTCATGTGGTCCTTTATACTTTAGCCAACGTGCCGACGGTCAGGCTTTCTCTGAGCGTCACGCTTGCCGTGTTCTCGGCGTGGGCGGCGGTCCATGCAAAGGGGCAGCAAGCGCCCTCGGCAGGGGCGGCCCCGCCAGAGGCGAGGTCAGCTGCGCCCGCAAGTCCACGCGCGATCCTCGACACCTACTGCGTCACCTGTCACAACCAGCGTCTCAAGACGGCAGATCTGGCGCTCGACACGCTCGACCTCGCGCAGGTTGCCGACCACGCCGGCGTCTGGGAGAAGGTCGTGCGCAAGGTACGCGTGGGCATGATGCCGCCGCAGGGCGTGCCTCGCCCG
>DASTDR010000319.1:0-10001 GCA_035710265.1 Gemmatimonadales bacterium
ATTCGTGCTCCTCAACGGACGCCGTGAGCCGGCGCCGGTCGAGGTCCGCGTCGGTGCGCCCCTGCGCCTGCGGTTGATCAACATCACGCTCGGCCGCCCCTCGATGCGCGTGGAGGTGCGCCGTGACACGACGCTGCTGTCATGGCGCGCGCGCGCGAAGGATGGGCGCGAGCTGGCGGCCACGCGCCAGCTCGTCCGCCCGGCGCGTCAAACGATCAGCATCGGGGAGACCTACGACGTCGAGTTCACTCCGGGCGAGGCCGGCGAGTATCGGCTCGAGGTGCAGCGGGCCAACGGTGGGCGGCTCGCGGTGATGTTGCTCAGGGCTTCACCTTGATCCTGTCCGCTACCTTGGCCCGCGCTGTTCCGCGCTCCTAAAACTTCGACCACAAATACTGATTCGTGACCTCATGGTGGAACTGGATCTCGGCGGCCTTCACCTCCGCGCCGAGCGCCTTGGGGCAGCGGTCCGCCTGCATTTGCTTCAGCTCGGCAAACTTCCCGTGCACGTCGTGGCCGAGTGCTTCCTGCAGGAAGCGGCTCCCCTGATGCAGCCGAATCGCGTCGTAGATGTTGTCCGACAGATACTTGGAACCACCAGCCTTCGCCTCGTCGATCGGACCCTCGAGCCCTGTCTTGAAGATCGTGTAGATCGCGAGATACGGATTGGCATCGGGCGCGATCGAGCGCACCTCGACGCGCTTGGATCGCTCGTTGCCGAGCGGGATCCGGATCATCGAGCCGCGGTCGATCGGTGACGCCTTGATCTGATTCGGCGCCTCGAAATGCGGATCGAGCCGGCGATAGCTGTTCACGCTCGAGTTGAGCAGCAGGCAGATCTCCGCGCCGTTCGAGAGAATCCGCTTGATGAAGTCCCAGCCGGCCTGCGACAGCTGGTCCTGGCCTTTCTCGTCCCAGAACAGGTTTTTACCTTTGCGCGCGACTGAGACGTTGGTGTGCATGCCGTTGCCGTTCACGCCCGTCACCGGCTTGGGCAGGAAGCAGGCGGTCATGTCCATCCGCGCCGCCACCTGCCGCGACAGCAGCTTGTACAGCTGCACCTGATCGGCGGCGATCACCGCTTCGGCGTAGTTGTAGTTCATCTCGAACTGCGACGGCGCGACTTCGGGATGATCCTTCTCGTTCTGGAAGCCCATCGCGCGCTGCACTTCAGCCGACGTATCGATGAACAGCCGCAGCGCGTCACCCGGGAGCGAGTGGTAGTACCCGCCGGTCGAGATGAACTCGAATTTCCCCGTTTCGTGATAGCGCCGTTCGGCATCCCGGCCCTTGAACAGGAACCCTTCGATTTCGTTGGCCGCGAAGCACGTCGTGCCGTCCTTGGCGAACAGCTTCTCGGTGTACTGCTTCAGGATTCCGCGCGAGTCGGCGGCGTACGGCTTCCCGTCGCGCTCCAGCACCTCGGCCATCGCGAGGACTTTCCCGGGGCCGAACACGTCGGCGGGGAGCCAGTAGAACGCGGGCCAATCGACGCGCAGGCGCAGATCGGATTCCTGCTGCCGCGAGAAGCCGCGGATCGACGAGCCGTCGAACGTGAGATTGTCGACCGAGCCGAGCAGGAACTTCTTGTCGTAATCGAGCATGTGGAACCGGCCCTCGAGGTCGGTGAAGCAGACCGTGACGGCCTTGATGCGCTTCTCGTCGGTCAGATACTTGAGGCGCTCTTCCTGAATCTTGTCCGCGGCGACGCGGTCGAGACGCTGCTTCTTGGCAGCGAGGTTGCGGTCCTCGAGCTCGTCATAGGGGATCTCGAGGAAATCACGTAATGAGGTAGTCATGCCCGCTTTGGAATAAGGTGAGACAGCTGTTTGTATCGGCGCGCCCAGAAAGCTATCCAAAAGCAGGTGCTTCGCTACATAATCTTGAGCCACGATGTTCAGCATCGAACCCATCACCGGCGCCGATCTCCCGGATGGCACGCTCGTCCTGACCTACGACGACGGCCCCGGTCCCAACACGCTGGCCGTTGCCGAGTACCTGTCGGAAATGGGCATCGAGGCGACCTTTTTCGTGGTCGGCGAATCCATCCGGCGCCTGCCGGACGTCCCGGGCCAGGTGCGCGCGCTCGGTCACCGCCTCGGCAATCACACCTGGACGCACTATCTCGATGGCCTTCCCAAACAGCTCCAGGACGGTGGAGACATCGTCGACGAGATGGCCCGTACTGCGGCCCTGTTCGAAGGCGAGGCGGAACCGTTGGCGTTCCGGCCGCCGTACGGCGCGTGGGATGGGCAGGTGGCGCAAACGCTGAACGCCGACGCCAAGTTAATGGCCCGGCATGTAGGGCCATTCAACTGGTCGATTCACTGCCCGGATTGGAAGGCGTGGCTGGAAGGCGTCGAGCCACTCAGTGTGGCCAATTGTTTTCGCGCGGAGGCGCGAGCCAAAGGGAAGGGGATTATCCTGCTCCACGACTACACCGCCGAAGCGCATAACAGACCCGAGCCCAAATTCCGGATCATGGCGGAACGAAACCAGAGTCCCGAGCTCACGCGAGCGCTGGTCCCCATGCTCCTCGCCGATGGTTTCCGGTTCTGTCCGCTGTCGTCTTGCGCCTTGTAGCCACTTCGCCGTCTGCGCAACTTCGCAACTTGCTGCAACTTGTGTCTTCTCCACTTCGCAGCTTGGAGCTTATGAGAAAAGCTACGTTCTATCGCTGGGACGATCTCCCGATTGAGGGGGTGAACCCCAAACTCTCCCGCCGCCTGATCACCGGCGACCAGATGATGTTGACGCACGTGTATCTCAAGAAAGGCTGCATCGTCCCCAAGCATTCCCATCACAATGAGCAGTTGACCTATGTGCTGGAGGGCGCGCTCCATTTTTTCATTGGCGACGACGAGCCGCGCGAGGAGGTCGTGGTCCATTCAGGCGAGGTGCTGCACCTGCCGGGCAACGTTCCCCACGAAGCGCATGCCCTCGAGGATACGCTCGACGTGGACATTTTCTGTCCGCCGCGTGAAGACTGGCTGAAGAAGACCGACGCTTACCTCCGAAGGTAGTGTCAGATGATCTCCCTGCTTCTCCTCACCGCGCTCGCTGCACAACAGCCGAATCGAACTGTGGCGATCACAATCGACGACCTGCCCGCGGTCGCAGTCTCGGCCTCGGGCGATTGGGCCCAGGTTACCGAACGACTGCTCGCCGCGCTGCGCCAATATCACGTTCCTGCCGTCGGCTTCGTAAACGAACGAAAACTGTACGTGGACAACGCGCTCGATTCGAGCCGCGTGGGGCTGCTGTCGGCCTGGTTACGGGCAGGTCACGAGCTCGGCAACCACACATTCGCGCATCGCGGTGCCCACCAGACGCCGCTGGCCGAGTATCTCGATGGCATCGGCCAGGGTGAGATCGTGACGCGTGAGCTCGCCCGGCGCGCCGGCCGCCCGTTTCGCTACTTCCGGCATCCACAGCTTCACACCGGTCGCACGCTCGCCTACCGCGACAGTGTCAACCGATTCCTGGCGGCGCAGGGCTACGTCGTGGCGCCGGTCACGGTCGACAACCAGGAGTGGGTGTACGCGCTGGGCTACGTTCGTGCCCGAGATCGGGGCGACACGGCACTGATGCGGCGTGTCGTGGAGCATTACCTGCGCCATCTCGACAGTGCGTTCGCCTATTCGGAACGACTCTCTCGTACCCTGTTTGACCGCGAGATCCCGCTCGTCCTGCTGCTGCACGCGAACGAGCTGAATGCCGATCACCTCGACACCGTGCTCCAGCGCTTGAAGACCCAAGGGTACCGCTTTGTGGCGCTCGATCAGGTGCTCCTCGATTCGGCGTATCGTTCCCCCGACCGCTACGTTGGACCGATGGGGATGTCCTGGCTGATTCGCTGGGCCGAGACGCGCGGCGTGAAAATCCCGTCGGAGCCTCGCGAGGAGCGTTGGGTCAGCGAGCTGGCGGCGCTGCCGTGAGACCATTCGCGATTGTGGCACTCTGGTATTGCGCAGCGGTGCCGGGCGCGGCCCAAACGCCGCGCTCCATTCTTATTCGCGGTGCAACCGTCGTGGATGGCAGCGGCGGCCCAAGTCGCCACGTGGACGTCAGAATTGCCGGCGCGACCATCCGTCAAGTCGGTCAGCTCGCGCGTGGCGCTGGTGATTCGGTGGTCGACGCGCGCGGGCTCGTGCTCGCCCCCGGATTCATCGATACACACAGTCATCACGACCGCGGACTCGACACCGAGCCGGCCGCGCTCGCGGCGGTGAGCCAGGGTATCACCACGATCGTCGTGGGCCAGGACGGGTGGTCGAACTTCCCGCTCGCGGACTGGTTCGCGCGCCGCGAGCAGCGCCCCGCGGCCGTGAATGTCGCGTCCTACGCCGGCCACGGCCGGCTCCGCGACCTCATCATGGGCGAGAACTTCAAGCGCGCGGCGACGCCGGCCGAAGTGGGACACATGGCCGCCCTGCTCGAGCGCGAGATGGCCGCGGGCGCACTCGGCCTGTCGAGCGGGCTCGAATACGACCCGGGGATCTATTCAGCAACGGGTGAGCTCGTCACGCTCGCGCGCGTCGCGGCGCGCGCGGGCGGCCGCTACATCAGCCACATTCGCAGCGAGGACCGCCAGTTCTGGGCCGCGATCGACGAGTTGATCGCGATTGGACGGCAGGCGGGAATCCCGGTCCAGCTGTCCCACGCCAAGCTTGCCATGCGCAGCGTCTGGGGCAAAGCCGATAGCCTCATCGGGATTCTCGACCGGGCGCGCGCGTCCGGAGTCCGCGTTACACTCGACATCTATCCCTACACCTACTGGCAGTCGACGCTGACCGTGCTGTTTCCCGAGCGCAACTTCACCGACACGGCGGCGGCGCGGTTCGCGCTCACCGAGGTCACCACGCCCGACAGCGCGATCCTGGGTGATTTCGAGCCGGACACCAACCTCGCGGGCAAGAGCATCGCGCAGATCGCCGCGCTGCGACGCGCCGATCCTGCCGTCACGCTCATGGATCTCATCGCCGAGGCAGGGAAGCCCAAGCCCGACGGCAGCAGCTACGATGAGAGCGTCATCGCGGTCAGCATGGTGCAGTCCGATATCGACCGGCTGTGGCGCTGGCCGTTCGCAACCGTGTGCAGCGATGGCTCGCTGAACGGCGCGCATCCCAGAGGCTTCGGCGCGTTCCCGCGCTTTTACCGGATGGCGGTGCGGGAGCGGCAGATCTTGTCGCTGGAAGAAGCGGTGCGTCGGACTACATCGCTCGCCGCGGAAAACGTCGGTGTCAGGGATCGCGGGCAGATCGCGCCAGGTTTCTTCGCCGATCTCGTCTTGCTCGACACCGCCGCGCTGGCGGATCGTGCCACGCCCAGGAGCCCCCATCTCCCGTCCACGGGCGTGCGCGCGGTATGGGTGAATGGTGCGCTGGTCTACAACGGCGCGGCGACCGGGACGCTCTCCGGCCGTGTCATCCGGCGGATGGGCCCCTGACTCGCCCGGTGCGGTTATCGCCGACGAATCGCACGGATTAACGCTGCGGTCAGGGGCACCGTTCTTGCGAAGCACTCAGTCATGCGATGGCCCCTACTTCTTCTCGCCGCGACCGGCCTGCTCGCAGTTGCGTGTCAGCAACCAGGTGCGCCTCTCTCGATCCCCGATACGACCGCCGTGGACACCGCCGGCTGGGAAACGATCGACCTCGTGCCTGGCGCCAGCGCTCAGGCCATCGCGATCAATGATGACGGGATGGTTTTGATTGCGGCGGACCGGCGCTATTTCGTCTATGAGAACGGGGAACGGCGGCTCATTCCCAATGACGGCGGCGCCCACCCGCAGATCATGACCTCGACGGGCCGGATGGCCGGGCAGTCGGGCGATCAGGTCGTCGTCGTCTGGGACTCCATCAGCGCGCTGCCGCGGCAATTCGAAGCGGGAACGTTCGGCTCGTTGGGAGGCATCTTCGTGGTGGGCATGAACGACCGGGACGATCTGGTTGCCGTTCAGAATGCACACGACGGCATCGACGGTCATGCGCGGACGCTGCTGTGGCGAAATGGCGTGCGTCAAGAGCTTGGCTATTTCGCTGACAGCGGGATCGGCTATCCATCAACGTTCGCGACGGCCTTGAACGCGAGCGGCCAAATCGTCGGCGGCAGTAAGGTCGCCCTGGTCACACATCCCGATTCCCCGCCCAGTGAGGTGTTCCATCCGTTCATATGGGAGAACGGCGTCTTGCGGGACTTGGGCGTGCTGGCGCACGTCCCCTGTGCGGAAGTGGCCACGCCGATGGACTGCGGCGGCGGTACGGCGAACGATATCAACGCCCATGGTGTGGTCGTCGGCTGGTCGACCGGCCGCGGTGATGTGTTGCGTGCCTTTGTGTGGGAGAACGGCGTCATGCGAGACCTCGGCGTGGATCCTGGCGAGCCCACGAGGGCACTGGCGATCAATGACCGGGGCCAGATCCTCGGGACCAGCAGCGGTATCCCCTTCCTCTGGGGGGACGGCGTCGCGCAGCGCATCACCAGTGCGCTCCCCGCCTACCCCGCGGCGCTCGGCGCCAATGGCGAAGTCATTGGAAGCCTCGACCTCGGCGTGAACAACCTGCGGCACGCGTTCGTCTGGAAATCCGGTCAACTCACCGATTTGGGCGTTGGGATTCCGCACGCGATCAATCGTCACGGCGACATCATCGGGACCTGGTACCGTGACGATGGCGGGTATCGCGCGATTCTCTGGCGCAAGAAACGCATCGAGAGCGCCGCCCGCTAATTCCCGAACATCCTCCTGGGCGCCTCCTGGCCCCCCTCTCCTCGAGGAGAGGGGGAACTCAGGGGCGGGCAATCAAAACCGGACTCCAAGACCCATCGACAGATAGTACGGTTGCGCCAGCTCATTGAAGTCTTCGGTCCGCCGCTGGCCGGCGCGCAGCGCGATTTCCGTCTGGCCGAGCGCCACGCCGCTCGTCAGGCCGTAGTGAAAAGTCCCATCCGTATTCAAGTACCAGCCGTCCTTTGCGTCCGGATAGAAATGGTCGCGATACCAGTCGCTGTGCGTGAGATACGTGATGACCGCTTCGTCGTAGCCGAATTCGCCTGCCACAAACCAGCGCTGTTGGTACACTCCGACGGTTCCGGTGAAGTCGCCGCCGAAGTTGAGCGCGCGGTAGATCACGTTTTCCGTTCCTCGTGTCACGAATGCGGCGCTCCCGATCAGGCGCAGGGAACGCCACCGCAGCAGCGCGCTCCGCGCAATGAGCCGCGCCCGGAAGTCCTGCACGTCGATATCCTCCGTCACCACTCCGGCCTCCACGCCGAGCTGCCACGGCTGGCCCGCGATGCTCACGTCACGCGCGTATCCCACCGACGCGACCAGCGCCGGGTCGAGGCCGAACGCGACGTACACCTGGTTTGGGTCGGTCGTGCCGAACCGCGCGACGTTCCACTGCGCTGCCGCGTCCCGTGCCGCTCCGACGAGCAGCATCAGGGCGAGCATCCCTCTCAGAATCCGGTTCATTGTGCCGCTCCTTTCCGTGCGTCGAGATAACCCCGGACCAGCGTGAGCACTTCGGCCGTCTTGACCCAGGCGACGTCGTGGCCGGCATCGTTCACGACCTGCAGAGCTGCCGACGGGTACTTCAGGATCTGCTCCTGCTGGAGAGACTCGCCGAGCACCTCGCTCCACGCGCCCGCGATGAACAACACCGGCGTTGTGAACGCGTCCAGGTTCGTGGTGAAGTCGTAGGTGTAATTGCCGTTTGCGTCCTGGCCGTCTTCACTGACGTAGCGGTTCGCGGCGGCCCCCAGGCGCCAGACGGGCGACGGGTTCTCCTTGTCCTCGTGAAACCGCGGCTGGGCGTTCTTGGCGCCGAGCATGCGCTCGTAGTCCATGCGCGCGTGATCGTCGGGGGTGAGGAACTGGCTGCTCCACGCGTAGTCGTTGAGCCACTCGGATCCGATATCGAGGTCGAACATGTCGCCCTCGATGCGCTCCGCGGTCGGCCCATCGAGCGGCCCCGGTTCGACCAGGACCGCACCGGCCACCTTCTGCGGATGCAGGTTGATGTAGTTCGTCGCGTACATGCCGCCCCACGACTCCCCGATCAGCAGCACCGGCCTGCCGGGCGAGTAGCGATTCACGATCGAATCGAAGTCGCTCATGAAGACGTCGATCGTCAGCAGGTCCTTGTCGTGCCGCCTCGAGAGCCCCGAGCCGCGCTGGTCCCAGTAAACGAGGAAGTACTCGTCGGCCAGGCTGTACCCGTTGATTCGCTCGCCGAGGCGCAGCAGCGACCGGTGGTCGCCTCCGGGGCCGCCGTGCACGAACACGATGACCGGGTTGGCGGGATCGCCGAACGTCTGCACATGGAAGCGTGATCCGTTCATGTCGATGGCGGGGATCGTCGGGTCGTCGGCCACGGTCGCCGGGACCAGGTTCCCGGGGGCCAGCGGATCCAGCGTCTCGCAGGCTAGGACAGCCAGCCCGGTGAGCGCCAGCAGTGCTGCGAAGGTGCTTCGGGGTGCTCGCATAGTCTCCTCCACGGCTCAGGTTCACTCGCGACCGCCTGTGGTCGCGACGCGTGAGGAGACTACGGATGCTGAAGACGGGTTTCGTCCGACCCGGTCTTTTGGGAGGTCCGAACCGATCGGATCGGACTAGACCGCTATGGAGCGTCGATAGTCGGAGGGGGTTCGGCCGGTGTGCTTCTTGAAGACATCATTAAAGGTCGATTTCGAAGCAAACCCGGCATCCAGGGCCAGGGCGAGGATCTTAAGGTTCCGCGCGTCTTCATCTTCGATGCGCCGCTGCACGTACCGCACCCGATAGCCGTTGACGAAATCGTAGAAGCTCTGCTCGAGCTGGGAGTTGAGCACCTCCGACAGCTTGTGCGGGGTCGTGGAAAGCTGCTGCGCCAGATCGGCGAGCGTGAGGTCGCTGTTGCGCCACGGGCTTTTCTGGTCCATCGCGGAGAGGAGCGCGCGCTTCAGCGCCGCCGCCTCATGCTCGCTGAGACCCGATCGCTCGTAGCGTGAGGCGCTCTCGTCCGGGGCGGCGGGGGCCGCGCTCGCGACGGCGGCCGGTGGCGCCGCCGCGATGCGATACTCGCCCGTGTCGAACCGGAAGATCTCCGGCTGCCGCAGCGCCATGTAGCCGATGCCGTACACGAGCAGCGCGATCGCAAGCGTGAGGATGTCTTCGCCGCGTTGGGACGTGGGGCCCTCGAACATCTGTGTCACGTTGATCACGATCGCGATCGCCCAGACCACGGCGGACGCCGCCGCCAGCCGGACGAGCCACCGCAGGTCCACGTGCTCGAGCGAGGAGTAGTTGTCTCTGATCCGGGACCGGTGGCGCCGCAGGAACAGCAGTGTCAGCGCCGTATAGATGATCCCGGACAGGAGCTTTAGCTGCGTGATCACCGTCATCGCCAAGGGGACTTCGCCGGTTCGCAGCGCGTTCCGGTACCACGCGATCTTGTCGGGCCCGCTCATGAGATAGATCGGTAGCGCCGTGACGATCGCGAGCACGAACGGTATGAAGTGGAGCGCGTCGCGCCAGGTCACGCGTCGCGAGCGGTCGCTGACCGACACGGTGTAGAGGTAGACGAGCGGCCCGAACGCCAGCGGGAGCGGATGGGCCACCCCGAAGAAGTGCGGGAACATGTCCTCCAGATGCGCCGCGTGATACACCGACGACAGCAGGTACAGCGTAAACGCGATCATCGCGACGGCCAGGATCCGATTGGCCGTGCGGTTGCGCTTGCGCGCCGCCAGCACCCCCGTGAGGAACAGGCCCTGGACTGCCCCGAGCAGAATCACGATGTGCAGCCAGTCGAGCGTGATCGTGTTCATCGATGCTTGGATTACTGCGAACCCGCTCGACTGGCAAGCCCCGCCGGCTAATTCCCGCTGAACATACTCTTGGGCGCCTCGCCCTTGAGGAACTGCTCGATCATCGGGTGCAACAGGTTCACCTGGTCGATGACCGTGGTGTGCGGCGACGCGGGCAATACCGCGAGCCGGGACGCGGACAACGGCTTGCC
>DASTDR010000320.1:0-2776 GCA_035710265.1 Gemmatimonadales bacterium
GTCGGTTCCGAGGATGAGCATCGTGCCGGGATCGATGACCTTCTCGTAGGTCTCGAGCGACCGCGTGAAGGCATAGAACTCGGCATCGCGATCGTAGGCGCCCGCGTAAATACCGGTGGCCTCGGCGTCCGCCTTCCCGCGCAGTCCCTCTGCGGTCTTGAAAGCTTCCGACTGGATCCGCTGAAGGTCCCGTTCGCGTTCGCCCTCGATTCGCGCCGCCTCGCCCTCGCCCTCGGACCGATACAGCTCGGCGATGCGTCGCCGTTCGGCGATCATCCGGGCGAACACATCGCGTTGTACCTCCTCGACGTAGTTGATGCGCTTGATCCGGAGATCGAGCAGTTCGATCCCGAGATCGGCCGTGCGTTCGGCTGCCCGCTCCAGGATCTCTCGCGAGACCCGATCCCGCCCCTTCTCGATGACATTCAGGATCACTTCTTCTTCTTCCGCCTCGATGGGAATGTCGTCCCGATTGCGATTGCTGTTGCGTACCAGCTCAATCAGGTCGTACCGCGCGACGGCATTTCTGGTCTCCCCGTCCAGGATATCGTCGAGTCGCGACTGCGCGCCCCGTTCGTCGCGCAGGCGCTGGAAGAACCGCAGCGGATCGACGATGCGCCAGCGCGCGTAGGTGTCCACCCAGATGAAACGTTTGTCCTTGGTCGGCACCTGGTTCGGGCTGCCGTCCCACTCGAGAAACCGCTTGTCGAAGTAGTTGGCCTGCTGGATGAAGGGCACCTTGAAGTGCAGGCCGGGAGCGGAAATCGGCGCACCGACCGGATCGCCGAACTGCGTGATGATGACCTGCTCGGCCTCGCCGACGCGGAACGCCGCCGACCCCAGCAGGACGAGACCCGCGAGCACGACCGCGACGCCGAAATGTTTGAGATTCATTGAGCACCCCCGGTGGCTGGAACCGGCTGCGGACCAGCGGTTGGTACCGTCGCGGTGGCGGCTCTCAGGCCGTCGAGCGGCAGCAGTGGCACGATGCCTCGTGCTTCGGGATCGAGGAACAGCTTGGTGCCCATCCGTGGCACGACGCGCTCCATGGTCTCGAGGTACAAGCGCTTGCGAGTGACGTCGGGCGCGCGGCGGTAGGCCTCCTGAATCGAGCGGAACCGCGCGCTCTCACCCTGCGCGCGGTTCACGCGATTGAGGCTGTAGCCCTCAGCTTCCAGGACAGCCTGCTGCGCCTCGCCTTTCGCGCGCGGAATCACCTTGTTGTACTCGGCCCGCGCATCGTTGATCATCCGGTCGCGTTGTTGCTGGGCCTGGTTCACTTCGTCCCAGGACGGCTTGACGGGATCGGGCGGGTTGACGTCCTGCAGCACGACTTGTTCGATCGTGATGCCCATCTCGTACTGCTGGGTGAGGCCACGCAACACCTCTTCCGCCCGGGTCTCAATCGCCTGTCGTCCGACGGTCAGCACCTCGGTCACCGTCCGGTCGCCGACCACCTGCCGCATGACCGCTTCGGTCATGGCCCGGAATGTGCCGGTGACGTTGCGCACCTTGAACAGGTAGAGGTACGGGTCCGCGACCCGGTACTGCACGATCCACTCGACGACGGCGACGTTCAGGTCACCGGTCAGCATCATCGCTTCGGCGTTGAACTCCTCGGCGCTGAAACGGCTGCGCACTCCGGCCTCGACCGTACGAAAGCCGAACTCCTCCTTGAGCTGCCGCTGGATGGGAATCTTGTAGACCTGTTCGACGAAGGGCATCTTCATTCGCAGGCCCGGCTCCGTCGTTCGCACGTACCTGCCGAGGCGGACGACCACGCCGACCTCCTCGGGCTGCACCTGATACAGGCTCGTGAGGAGTGACAGCAACACGACCAGCCCGGTCGCGCCCCAGACAATCCCGTAGCGCGCGCGCGCAGCGCGCGCGCGCCAGACCGCGAGCTCATGACGGTATTGCCGATACTTGTCGTCCAGGCCGTGGCCGCCGTAGCCACCCCACCGGTGTTCCTCGCGTCCGTGTTCGCCGATTCCGTCTTCGTCGCTAGGGTGGGTCATGTGTGGCTCCTATTGAAGAAACGCTGATGGGGGGCTCTCTCGGGGCCCGGGTGGGTGTCGAGCCACCTCGTTGTGGCTGCAGTCGGGACTGAATGCTGCCGGCGATCTCTACAGGCTGACGCCTAACGCGGGTATCGAGTCGTCGAGTCCAGTCAGTGAGTCGCGAGAACCGATTCTGAGAAACCCGGTCGCCTGCACGGGTGCCGGGAAGATCGGGTTGGAACGGTCAGCGACGGCGCGGCGTCAGAAGACGCCGCGACCGAGATTCTTGAAGGTGCGAGCGAACCAGTACGGGGCCGGCACCCTGAGAACGGAAGTACCGGCATGCGGACCGGAACAGAAAGATCGTAGCCGCATGAATTGACGCTAGCCCAAACTCCCGAGGGAAGTCAAACTATCTTTGGCATGTATCGTTCGTCGATGGGCCAACCGCGCCGCGTACGTTGCTGAGGTGGCGGTCGCCTCACCAGGGCCGAGAGACTTACGCGGCGCCTTCGACGCTTGGGCATTCTCAGCGTCAAGCACGATGCCCACCGTCCTTGTCGAGGTGTCGACAGGCGGTCAGGCAAGTTCAGGGGCCGCCAGCCATTCGTTAGCTTATTGGTGGTGCGAAAGGGAAAACTCGTGCCCGCTGGCTCCGCCGAAGGCGGAGACGCGCGCCTGACGCCGGCCTTGCCGCATAGAACGAGCGAGAGCGAGTGATATGCGGAAGGGGAACTCGAACCCCCACGATCTTGCGACCGCCAGCCCCTCAAGCT
>DASTDR010000321.1:0-4319 GCA_035710265.1 Gemmatimonadales bacterium
CGTGCCCTCGGGCTACGGGTTACCCTGACCCGACAGGAGCTGGAGCGTGTAGCCGACCGGCGGCGCGTGAGAATGCCGCTTGAACGTCAACGTCTGGACGACGCTCTGGCCGGGCAGGAGGACGCCATCGGTCAGGAACACGCGGAGATACGGATCGCCGTTTTCCGTCCGGCCGCTGGCGTTCTCCATCTCGATGTCAAAGGAAAGACCGCGGGCGATCATGAGGAGGTGGGTGTCCACGATCGACGAGCTGGTGTTCGTGATCCGGTAGACGTCCTCGCGCCGCCCGCCGCCAAGGGGCGTAGAGCTGACGAGATCGATGTCCACCTGCGCGGTAACGTCCAGGAACTCGAGCCCCATGTCGCGCCGCGACAGTGCATCGTCGTTGTCCGGTGGTGCACCGCTGCCCGGCCGGCCGTCGACGGCGCCGAGCGCAGCGAGGTCCGGACGGTACACCGAGTAGGTCACGTCGCGCTCGTTCAGCTTGATCGTGTCCGTCGGGGAGTCTGGATCGAAGTGCACGAACGCAGGATCGTAGAGAGCGTTCTCGATGAAGTCGGTAAGGTCGTCCACTTGATCGTCGCCCAGGCCCAGGCCGCGGGGCGAGCCGGGCCCACGGGGGTGCGAGAAGCGGGTCTCGAACGTGTTGGCCGCGGCGGCCTGCGCGTTCTGCGGCAGACCGGCGTTGAAGTACCGCACCACGTCCTTGATGCTCGTGAACGAGCCATTATGGAAGAAGAATTTGGCGTCCCTGAGCTGCCGCAGTGTCAGCGTGCGGAACTTGAAGGCGTCGGTCTCGCGGAACGTGATTTCGCGCCTGCCCTCATCGAGGTGGTTGGGATCATTCCTCGCCGCGCGATTCAGGGCCTGGAGCGGGTGGTCGTCGAGCCCGAGATTGAAGAAGTTCTGCTCTACGAACTGACCCATGCCGGCCACGTCGGGGTCGTTCACCTGTTTATTTAGCATGGGGCCACTGTGGCAGGTGTAGCATCCCGCGCCGCCGCTTGGCGCGGACGTGAAGAACAACCTGGCGCCGCGCCGCTGCGCAGGCGTCAGCGCGCCGTTTATTCCGGCCAGGAACCGATCCCAGGGCGTGTTGCGGGTGACGACCGTGCGCATGAAGGTGGCCGTCGCCCGGAAGATGGTGACGTTGTTGATGAGAGTGTCACAAGCGCCGGGAAGAGGAGCGGATTCTGGAACGCACCCTGGCGATGCGGCGGCCTCCGCGGGAAACGCCTCGCGGAAGAGCTTCCGATAGACGGGAATCTGCTCCAGCACGGCCGACTGGAAGCGCACCGGGGTGCTGCTCAGAGGATTGTCGTCCAGCAGCCGGTGGGCGTCGAGCAGCAGGAGCGCCACGCTCTCCTGCGCTGGGTGCTGGAACGGATTGAGGGCACCGTGCGTTTGGTCGGGCTCGCCTGCCAACCCCCCGAACAGGAGGCGGTTGTTGAAGGCGGCTCCGATGATGCTCAGCGGATTTCGCGCGACGCTGTCCAGGGCATCGAGTCGACCGGTTGCCAGCAGCTCAACCGCGGCCGGCCGGGTATCTGTCACATCGTCCGGATACATGTTTACCGGTAGAGGGCGGCGACCCCGGGCTGGAGTGTTGACTTCGATCGTGCCGTCCGCGAGCAGGTAGATGTCTGTCAGCGTGGGCAACGCGTCCACCAGCGCGTCGCCCGGGAAGAGCGGGGTTTGCCGCAAGATTGGCAGGTCCGCGAGCGGCCGCCGACGCGCAATGAAGTTCCCATCGGCGTCCGTGTAGCCTCGCCCTTCCGCGCCCGTGGCGAAGTTGATGAGCGTGCCGGCCTTCGACGCCGCCTCGCCGAGATGACAGGTTCCGCAGGACGTGGTTCCGGCGTGCGAGGGAATGCCACCGAATTCCGGGACAATCCTGGTGGCTCGCGCCGGGTCGTGAAAGAGCAGTTTCCCGAGGTAACGCTTGGCCTCGGTTGTCTCGAACCGGGGGTCAGGTTTCCCATCGGCAAGCCGTGGCTGCGGCAGGTCAACATCGTGCGCAGGCACCATCAACTTCTGGATGCCACCCACCTGCTGGTCGATGAAGCGGCGCAATTGGGTGGGGCTGTCGCCCTGCGCAGCGGCGACTCCGCCGCAGAACAGGGAAAGGGAAACCGCCAGGGTCACGCGCAAGGAACCGCAGCGGGAAGACTGTTCGTTCTTCATGTTCGTGTGCCTCCAGAAGTGAAGTGGACGTGTCGCGTTTCAATCAGTCGCGCCTTCTGGCCCGACCCGATACCGGTCTGGACACAGAAGGCGCGACCCGTGCGTGCCATGTGCTCGCCTACTTGTTCATCGACAGCAGGGGGGCGTTGAATGGCGCTTCGCCCAGGAGCGCTTCTGCCCACGCGCAGTAGATCTGCACCTTGGCGACGTCCTTGATGTAGGCCGGCAGCGTGATCGACATGTTGACGCGATCTTTCGCGAGGCCCGCGAGGTTCTTCACGCCCAGACGCTGCAGCAGATAGGTGTTGCCCTTCGAGTCGACGACCTGCCAATGCGGATCGGGAGTGTCTGGCACTTTGAAGTCGTCCGACAGCGTGAGCACGTCCTTGCCGTCCTGTGTCGAATGCGTGACGGTGCCACCGTTCACCTTGGCGCCCGAGAACGGCCTGCTGGTATGGCTCTGTGCAAGCGCCAGGTTCGCGGTCAAGGCGAGCGTGGCGATTCCGAAGAGCCCGGTGTGGATGGTGCGACGAATCATTCTGTCCTCCTGAAAATGACGGCGGTGTGTGATCGCCGATGGTTGTTCCGTACCGCCGCAACTTGGATTCCATGGATGCCGCGAGGTTTCGGCGTGGGCATGCGTAACGTCATCGGGCCTTTCGACATCAAACAAGCCTTGAGCCGACGTACGCCACGGCCTTGGATCTTTGCGGGCATTCGTTCTCACCGGAGACATTGGGGGCTGATGACGGGGCATGCATGGCGGAGGCGAGTTGGGTTGACCGCAGGCCTGTTCTACGGGCTACTCCTGGCCATCTCGTTCGTTGTCCGCGACCGCCAGCGTCCGACGGTACGAGTCGATCCGCTCGAGCACGCAGCCGACGTGCGGGCAGTCGACGGCGGTCGCCTCACGTCGGCACGCGTGCGCATCGCATACCGGGAGCTCGCGCCGGGGTCCGGACGTGATTTGGAAACGATCGTCCTCCTCCACGGGAGCCCCGGGCGCAAAGAGGATTTCGGGCATCTCGCGCCAATCCTGGCCCGCGACGCCCGGGTGCTCGTGCCAGACCTGCCCGGCTTCGGTTCATCGACACAGACACTGCCGGACTACTCATTTCGCGCCCACGCGCTGTACTTGCGTCAGTTCCTCGACGACCTCGGTGTAGCGCGGGCCCACGTGCTGGGTTTCAGTATGGGCGGCGGCGTTGCGCTGAACCTGGTCGACGTGGCGCCGGGACGGGTTTCGTCGCTGACGATGCTCTCGGCGCTCGGCGTCCAGGAGATGGAGCTCACTGGCAACTACTACGTCAATCATCTCGTCCACGGGGCACAACTCGCGATCCTCCTATTCCTGCGTGAGGGAATCCCCCAGATGGGCGTTCTCGATGGGGCGATGCTGGGAGTTCCGTACGCGAGGAATTTCTTCGACTCCGATCAACGGACTCTCAGAAGCATTCTGCGGCGCGTCGCTGTTCCCACTCTGATTGTGCACGGCGCAGACGATACGCGCGTACCGATCGAGGCGGCTCGCGAGCACTATCGGCTCGTTCCGCAGAGCGAGCTCGTGACCCTCGACGGCGATCACTCTTTGCTGTTCAAGAGCGCGCAGTATTGTGGAGATCTCATCGGAGCATTCGTCCACCGTGTGGCCGAGGGACACGCACTCGCCCGAGCAGATGCAGCGCCCGCGCGTGCGCGTGCCGCCGAACTCCCTTTCACTCCGATGCGACTGCCAAGAGTCCGTGGGATCGCGGCGGCCACCCTCACGGGAGTGCTGATCCCCGCTTCATTGATTGCCGGATATGTCACGAGCGCGGCAGCTGGAACTCTCGTTGCCCGTGGACGTGTGAGTCTGACGGTTGCGATGACGGGTTGTTTCCTCGGGATGTTGCTGGCCGGCGTGCCGTCGATTCTCAGGAGCCGCCGTGCTGGACGGCAGTCCGCCGAGATGGCGCCGGCGAGAGGATTCGGTCCACCGGAGGCGCTCGCACGGAGCTTGTTGAAGACAGGCATTTGGGGGAATCTCGCCTTCATGTCTCTCACCTCGGCAGTACGGGCGGCGCTGTTTGTAAGTGCGGCTGCCGGTGTGAGCTGGGTTCTTTTTCGCCTGACGTCGCTGGACTCCGTGACTTCCT
>DASTDR010000322.1:0-5283 GCA_035710265.1 Gemmatimonadales bacterium
ACGCAGAACACCGCGCACCTTCGCGGCAAACCGGCGCTGACGACGGAAGCCGGCTATCTCGGCATCGCCGCCGAAGACATGGTGCAGCGCAATGTCGACGGCGTGTTTCGGCTGCTGCGTTACCTCCGCATGGTGCCGGGCGCGATCGAACTGGTGCGCGACCCGCTTTTTTTTGAACGCACTGAAGTGCTGCGCAGCCCGGGTACGGGGGTATGGCATCCCAGAGTCGAGCGGGGACAAAGCGTGCAGAAGGGCACGCTGCTGGGCGTCCTGACCGACTTTTTCGGCGCGCCCCAGGCAGACATCCGAGCGCCATTCGGTGGGATCGTTCTTTATGTCGTTGGGACGCCCGCGATTTCTCAAGGTGAACCCCTTGGAATGATCGGTGAGCCGCTACTGAACCGCTAAGACGAGCACCAATGAAGAAAGCCTCAGGGCGACTTCACTTTCGTTTCCAGTCGCTGCTGTAGCGTGAGTCGCATCACGCAAGCTGAGGCCGGATGCGAGCGCCCTGCATAACGAATCGGTTCCGAATTGGTAGGCTGGCTCGGACTCGTCTGGCGAATCCGGACGAGTCCTTTTTTTATCCCCGCCGAACCGCCTGCCCTCCTGGTTCCGTCCGCCTTCCGGTGCATTCCATCAGTCACTCCTGCAGTAGCGCATCACACCTGCGATCCGTCCCGGCGCCCTCGCCGGCTCGCGTGGTCGCGTCACAGGCGGCGCGCCAGCGCCGCGGGAGGTAGACGCATGTTCACCCGAAGGAAGTTCCTGCAGACGACCGGCGCGGCCGGCGCGGCGACGCTCTTGCCGTGGAGAAATCTGTTCGCGGCCCCGAAGGGGCTGATCCGCTTCGTGGACGCGCTGCCCATTCCCCCCGCGATCGACGCGCGGTTGGGCGGCGCCTACACGCTCGGGATGGCCGCCGGAACCCATCAGTTCCATCGCGACTTGCTACCGACTACGGCATTCGGCTACGGCGGGGCTGCCTATCTCGGCCCGACGATCGTCGCCCAGAGCGGCGTTCCGATCACCGTGACATGGCAGAACAATCTGCCCGCTCAGTATCCCGGTTCGGTGCCGATCGACCCCACGTTGATGATGGAAGCGACGCTCGACGGCGGGATTCCGGCCGTTACGCACCTGCACGGCGGGTTCAACCTGCCGCAGTTCGACGGCACGCCGTTCCAGTGGTACAACCAGGGCGGCCGCACGGGATCGCACTACATCACCAATACGTTCACCTATGGCAACGAGCAGCGGGCCGCGAATCTGTGGTATCACGACCACGCCGTGGGCGTCACGCGGCTCAACCCGTTCTGCGGTTTGGCCGGCTATTACCTGCTGCGGGATGCGATCGACACCGGTCTGGCCGATAATCCGCTCGGTTTGCCCGCCGGCGCGTACGAAGTGCCGCTCGTGTTCCAGGATCGGATCTTCAATCCCGACGGCTCGCTGTTCTACAGCGCGCCGAACAACGGTGTCCAGGCCATCAATCCGGCGTATCCGCACCCGGTCTGGATTCCGGAGTACTTCGGCAACGTCCCGGTCGTGAACGGCAAGGCCTACCCGTTCTGCGATGTGGAGCCGCGCCGCTATCGCTTCCGGATCATCAATGGCTCGAACGCGCGGTTCTACAACGTGTGGTTCGACGTCAACAACGCACCCATGCCGTTCCATCAGATCGGCACGGATCAGGGGCTGCTCCCCGCACCGGCACCGCTCACCAAGCTGTTGATCGGACCCGGCGAGCGGGCGGACATCATCGTCGACTTCGCGGGCCTGCTGGCCGGCACCACGATCCAGGTGAAGAACAATGCCAAGGCGCCGTTCCCGGGCGGCATGGGCGGGGATGTTCCGTCGCTCATGCAGTTCCGCGTGAATCTGCCGCTCGCGGGCGTCGACGCGACGACCCCGGCAGCGAATCTGCAGCTGCCGGCGATCACGCCGCTTCCCGTGGCAATTCGCACGCGCCCGATCGTCCTGAACGAAGTGATCGATCCGATCACTGGTGTGCCGATCGCGGCTCGGATCGATAACAGAGGGTTCACCGATGCTGCGACGGAAACCCCGAATGTCGGCGACACCGAGATCTGGGAGTTCATCAATACGACGGGCGATGCTCACCCGATGCACACCCACCTCGTGTCGTTCGAAATCGTCAACCGTCAGGCGGTCAACACCAAGGCGTTCCTGGCGGCGTTCCTCGCCGGGCAGAACCCACAGCTGGCGCCGTATCTGTTGGGTGCGCCGGTCCCGCCTCCGGCTAACGAGCTCGGTCTCAAAGACACGGTTCGGGCCATGCCGGGCGAAGTGGTGCGGATCAAAGCGAAGTTCGATATGCCGACGGGGCCCGTCGTGCCGGCCCCCGGCCTCACGAATCCGCAGTACGTCTATCACTGCCACATCCTCGAGCACGAGGAGAATGACATGATGCGGCCGCTCGAAGTGCGCGGCGCGATGCTCGCGGCGTTGTAAGCGTTTCACGAGAGCAGTGCAGCGTGGGGGCTGCCTCGGCAGCCCCCACGAGTCTCGCGAGGGAGACATGTCGAAAGGCTACACGTTGATCGAAGTCATCGTCGTGCTCGTGCTCATGGCCCTCGCGGCCGCACTCGTCGCGCCCGCGTTTGTCGCGCCGCGCGATCGCGGCGCCGCGATCACGAGGATCATCGGCGAGGCGCGCGCGCTGGCGATACGACGGGCGGAAGCGATGGAACTCAGCATCGAGCCATCAGGTGCGTGGCGCGTGGACGGCGTCGCGACGGCGCAAACCGGACCGCTGGCCACGGGGACTATCTCGCCCGCGCCGGCGGTCGCGCTCGTCCTCGTCTTCTCGCCACTGGGCTCGTGCGCACCCAGCGTCACGACGGCGGCCGCCGCGGGGTTCTTGCAGCTCGACCCGCTCACCTGCGAGGGCCCGTCGTGAACCGCCGCGGCCTTACGCTCCTCGAGGTCATGATCGCGATCGTGATCCTGGGACTCGTGGTCGCGGCCTATCTCGAGCTGTTCGGCGAGTCGCTGCGCGGCGCCGCCGGCACGCGGACCTGGTCGCAGGCCATTGCGTACGCGGCCGACGGGATGGAGCGGGCGAAGCTGGAGCCTGCGGCCTGCCTCACCGGCACCGCGGAACAGCTTCCCGGCGGCTTTACGCGTCGCTGCGAGACGCGGTCCTGGGCAACCGTCGCTGCAGTGACCGACTTCAGAGCGTTGCGCGTCGTGGTGACGCTGCCCGGCGGGGGGCAGTATGCGTTGGAACGCCTGGTGCCCACACGATGACCCGCAGCGGCTTCACGCTCCTCGAGCTCCTCGTCGCCATTCTTCTCGCCGGCGTGGTTGCGCTGTTGGTCTACGGTGCCGCCGAGGCGGGATCCGATACGGCGGCGCATCTCGCGGCCAGCCGGCGTCAGTGGCAGTCCCAGCGCGCCATGCGAACGCTCATCGAGGACGCGCTCCGGAACGCCCGGCCCGCCTTGCGCGCTGGAGACGCAGCGCTCGTGCTGCAGCCGCAAACGTCGAGCGCGGGCATTCCGCGGGATCGGTTGATCTTCGTAACGCGAGGTGGGTTTCCGCCGCTCACCGCCGACGCTGACTGGCGGGTCATCATCGAGGTGACGGACGCCGGCGTGTCGGCCGTGGCGATCCCGCTCGGAGTCCGGGTCCCGGAGCGGCTCGCGGGCGTGCTCCCGGGGGTGACCGGCGTCGAGATCCGCACGCAGGCGCCGGGCGGCGGGCCGTGGCTCAGGCAATGGCCCCTCCCCGGCGCGTTCCCCCGGGCGATCGTCCTGAACTTCTGGACCGATTCCGGTCCCATGGGCGCGCCGCTGCGCGTCGCGCTGCCGCTGGGAGGTGGCCGGTGAGACGCGCCTCCGATCGCCGCGGCGTCGCGTTGATGCTGGTGCTGTGGCTCATCGTCGTACTGGGAGTCGTCGCGACGGCCATCACGGCCGCCTCGCACGCGGATGCGACATTGACTCAGAACCTGCGCGCACGCGCCACCGCGCGATACGCCGCCGAGAGCGGCATTGCCCTCGCGGCCCGCCAGATCGAGCACCTGCTGCAGGCCGCGCCGTCCGGCGACGCACGAGCGCGCGATTTCAAGGACGTGGATCGGCATTTTCGCGATCTGCGGGAGGTTGCGATCGGCAGCGGGCGGTTCGGCATCGCGGCCGTCGATCTGAACGCACGCCTCGATCTGAACCACTCCGGCGCGAACGTCCTGCGCGCCTTGTTTGCGCAATTCACCGATGACGACCGTGCCGAACGGGCCACCGCGGCACTCGCCGATTGGATCGACGCCGACGATATGGTTCGGCCCGGGGGCGCGGAGCTCGCGGACTACGTCGCGATGGATTCCCCGTATGCCCCGCTGAATGCCCCGCTCGATCGGCTCGACGATCTCGCCCACGTGCTCCACGTGGGCGACGCGCTGGCCGCGTTCGTCGCGCCCTACGTGACCGTTGCGAGCGATGGGCTCGTGAACCTGAACTCGGCCCCCGAGCCGGTCCTCGCGGCGCTTCCCGGCATCGGCCGCGCGCGCGCGCGCGACATCGTCGCCCGGCGCGCGGGCGGCGAAACGTTCACCTCGGCAGCGGCACTGACGGATCTAGGGCCGGCATCCGTCCTGGTGACGATCGCGCCGACCCGACTCCTGATCGTGAGCCGCGGCTGGCTCGACGGTCACCCGCTCACACACGAAATCCAGGCGTTCTACGGCATCGCGGGAACGACGCTCTACCTCATGTCCTGGCGGGAGCGCGACCTATGATCGGCACTCCCGGTATCGGCGTCGAAATCGGTCCGCGAACCGTGCGCGCCGTGCGCGTATCGGGTGCGGGCTGGGGGCGCCGTCCCGCGCAAGTGCTGGAAATCGACAGTGACGCGGCGGCACCGGGCGATGTGGCAACGACGCTGCGAGACCATTTCGGCGCAACGGCGCGCGTTGCGGTCGCTCTCGACCTGCCGCTGCTGTGCGTCAAGCAGCTGAAGCTGCCGGCGCTCGATGCCAACGAGAAACGGCGCATCGTGGCGCTGGAACCCGAGCGGTTCTTCGCGACGCGCGGAGAGGACATTGTCGCCGTGGCGCGTGCCGAAGACAACCTGGTCTTCGCGGCGCGGGAAGCACTGGTGACGTCCTGGGTCACCGCGCTGGAGGAGCTCGCGCCGGTCGAGATCGTCGAGCCGGGACCGGAAGCATTGGCGCGCGCGCTCGCACGCGCCGGTGTCAGTGATGCCGCCGTGCTGCGCGACGGGCGGAACGAGGGCGTGGAACTGCTGGTGTTGCGCGGC
>DASTDR010000323.1:0-2481 GCA_035710265.1 Gemmatimonadales bacterium
ATGCAACAGCGAAAAGCAGCAGCAGTGAGCGAGCGATCATAGCGGCTCCACAAGGGGTTGGCACCAGTTGGATAGCGAAACGCCAGCAAGGGTTGCAGCTTTGGACCATATGGAAGATTGGCTGCTTTGGTTTCTCCTCGCGATCGCCCTCTTCGTATCGGAGATGTTCACGGCCGGGTTCTGGCTGGCCTGCCTGGCGGTTGGCGCGGCCGTCGCCGGGCTGGTAGGGCTGGTGCCGGGCCTCGGCTTCGTTGCGCAGGGCATCGCGTTCGCCTTTGCCAGCATTGTCAGCATGGTCGGGCTCCGGCCTCGGCTCATGCACTATTTCCAGCTGGGGCCGGGCACCGACCTGCGCACCGGGGTGGACGCCCTGCTCGGCAAGACCGGCATCGTGACGGAGCGGATCGGGCCGGGCGAAACGGGCCGGGTGAAAGTCGAGGGCGAGGATTGGCGCGGCGCTTCCAGTGACGCGACGGTGATCGAGCCGGGGACGCACGTCACGATCATTCAGGTGGATGGCACGACCCTCTTGGTCGAGAAGGAGCTCTAGGCGATGGGTCCTGGCACGATACTCGTCGGCGCGATCGCGTTCGGTGTGATCGTTCTGATCTCGAAAAGCATCCGCGTCGTGCAGCAGGCGCAGACCATGATCGTGGAGCGCCTCGGCCGCTACCACAAAACGTTGGCCTCGGGCATCAATTTCATCGTGCCGGTGATCGACCGTCCGCGCGCCGTCGACTGGCACCAGACGGTGATGACGCCGGCGGGCGACAGTTACTCGCGCCGCTTCCGCACCGAGCGGATCGATCTGCGCGAGACCGTGTACGTGTTCCCGCGCCAAAACGTGATCACGAAGGACAACGTCGTGGTCGAGATCGACGCGCTCATCTATTCGCAGGTGACCGACCCGGTCCGGGCCACCTACGAGATTGCGAATCTGCCGGACGCGATCGAAAAGCTCACGCAGACGACGCTGCGCAACGTGATCGGCGAGATGGAGCTCGATCATGTGTTGTCCTCGCGCGACATGATCAACGCCAAGCTGCGGGCGATCCTCGACGAGGCGACGCACAAGTGGGGTGCCAAGGTCAGCCGCGTGGAGCTCAAGGACATCAATCCGCCGCGCGATATCCGCGACGCGATGGAGAAGCAGATGCGTGCCGAGCGGGAGCGGCGGGCGACGGTCATCACGGCCGACGCCGACAAGCAGGCGCGCATTCTCGCGGCCGAGGGCGTGCGCCAGTCGGAGATCAACACGGCGGAGGGCGACAAGGCGGCGAAGATCCTGCACGCCGAAGCCGAAGCGGCCGCACGGCTCAAGGTGGCCGAGGCTGAAGCGCAGGCGATCGAGCGCATCACCGCCGCCATCAAGGGCACGGGCGGCGATCCCGCGCAGTACCTGATCGCCATCCGCTACATCGAGACGCTGAAGGAGATGGTCTCGGGGCAGAACAACAAAGTCATCTATATGCCCTATGAAGCCACCGGGGTGCTCGGGTCGCTTGGCGGAATTCGGGAGATGCTGGCGCTGGGCCCGTCCGACAAGAAGGTGTGAACCCACTCACTACGCTCTCCGAGGAAGAACGGATATTTCAGGGCGCGGTCCGGGACTTCGCCGAGAGCGAGGTGCGGCCACGCGTCCACGCGATGGAGCAGGCCGCGCGGCTCGACCCCACCCTGATTCCGAAATTCTTCGAGCTTGGCCTCATGGGCATCGAGATCCCGGAGGCGCACGGCGGCGCCGGCGGCAGTCTGTTCATGACGGTCCTCGCCGTCGAGGAGTTATCGGCCGTGGACGCCTCCGCGGCCATCTTCGTGGACGTCCAGAACACGCTCGTCAACGCGCTGCTCCTCAAGTGGGCGTCCGACGACATCAAGCGCCGCTATTTGCCCCGCCTCTCGACGGATCTCGTGGGTGCCTACGCCCTCTCCGAGGCCGCGTCGGGATCGGATGCTTTCGGTCTGCAGACCAAAGCGGCCAAGCAGGGCGACAAGTGGATCCTCGACGGCCGCAAGCTGTGGATCACCAACGGCGCCGAGGCGGGGTTCTTCGTGATCTTCGCCAATACCGATTTCGCGAAGGGGTACAAGGGCATCACCGCGTTCGCCGTCGAACGCGGGTTCCAGGGCTTTAGCGTCGGCAAGAAAGAGGACAAGCTCGGCATTCGCGCGTCGTCAACCGCGGAGCTGATACTCGATCATTGCGAAGTGCCGACGGCGAACCTGATCGGCGAAGTCGGGAACGGCTACAAGGTCGCGATCGAGACGCTGAACACGGGCCGTATCGGGATCGGCGCGCAGATGATCGGGGTGGCGCGCGGCGCGCTCGACGCGTCGCTCAAGTACGTGAAGGAGCGCCAGCAGTTCAACAAGGCGATCGCGGAGTTCCAGGGGGTGCAGTTTCAGCTGGCGCAGGCGGCGACGGAGCTCGAAGCCGCGCGGCTCATGGTGTACAACGCGGCGCGACTCGAGGACGCGGGC
>DASTDR010000324.1:0-2201 GCA_035710265.1 Gemmatimonadales bacterium
GTTAAGCCCCGCGGCATAAGCCAGCACGGCCGGCGCGACTCCGAAGGAGATGACGTCCGACAGCGAATCGAGCTCGCGGCCCAGCGCCGAGTGCTGGTGGCGCCAGCGGGCCACGTTACCGTCCAGCCAGTCGAAGAAGAATGCGAGGGGTGCCATGGCGGCGGCGGCGTAGAAATGCGCCCGGGCCCCGCTTTGCAGGTACAGCAT
This sequence comes from Gemmatimonadales bacterium, assembly GCA_035710265.1. Classification (GTDB taxonomy): domain Bacteria; phylum Gemmatimonadota; class Gemmatimonadetes; order Gemmatimonadales; family GWC2-71-9; genus 20CM-2-65-7. The sequence goes on from DASTDR010000324.1 coordinate 208, forward strand.
CGTGAGAAATACGGCGCCGACGCCGCAGGCGGCATTGGCGAGGGTGAAGAAGTCCGCGAGGTGGAAGCCGCGGATCATCGAGAAATGCTTCCGTTTGGTTCGCTGTTCCATGGGCAACACCGGTTGCGCCAATCTTGTGTTAGCAGAGATCGTTAGTTCCGGGGATTAGCACTGGGTTCCCCCGAGGGAACAGCTGCTCGCGAGGAGCAGCCGGTCAACCCCGTGCGACGAGCGCCGCGATGTCGGCCGCAACGCGCTCCGGCTGCTCCCAATTCGGGCAGTGGCCCGTCTCCTGGTAGATCGTGAGACGCGCGGTCGGCAGCTCGGCGATGAAGCTGTCTTGCTCGGTGCGGGAGAACAGCGCGTCCTTGTCGCCCCACAGCAGCTGCGTCGGCGCTTTGATCCTTGCGAGCTGCTTCGTATCGTCGTATTCGATCAGCCTGTCGATCGCGAGTCGCCAGAGGCGCGGCGGCAGCTTCAGGCTCTCTTCGATGATCCTGTCGAAGAAATCCGGCGGAATCGACCGGAACGCGGTGCTCGCCTGGAAGTCGCGAGCGAACTGAACGGGGATCGGATCCGGCAAGTCGCGCAGGGAGCTCTGCAGGTCGCGCGTGACCGCGTTCGACCCAGAGAAGCCGGTGCCGATCAACACGAGCGCCGCGACGCGTTCCGGATGAGCGATCGCCGCGCGCCGCGCGACGAAGCTGCCGAACGAATGCCCGACGAGCGTCGCGCGCGGAATGTCGAGCGCGTCGAGGAACGCGATCGCGTCGTCGGCCATCTCGGGAATTGAATAGCCGGACTCCGGACGACCCGAGTCGCCAAAGCCACGCTGGTCGATCGCGAGTGCGCGCAAGTCGTCGGGCAACAGCGGGAGGACGCGGCTGAACGAGAACCAGGAATCCGGCCACCCGTGCAGAAAGAGAACGGCGCGGCCGTCCGGCTTGCCGAACTCGGCGTAGTGCAGACGGGCACCCGTCGCGACGCGGATGCTTGCGGATCGATCGGGCATAAGCGAGGCGAGCTCATCGTCGATACATCCGAATCCACGTGGGGACGCCAAGCGTTCATAACCCTTCGGATTGAAGAGGGCGTGGTCGGAACCCGGACGCCAACCTTAGTATCCAGCTACGACGACCGATTCCTGGCGTATCTAGGGGTCCAGCTCCCTTCTTGAATCGATGGCGGAAGAGCCACAGCAGCAGCGCGATGACCGAGCCGCCCGGAAGCAGCAGCTCAACGGCCAGATACGGGCCCGCGTTGCGTGCGACCTGAATCAGTGCGTTCATGATGCCTTTACCCTCTCATTCAGGCGCGCCGGAGATTCGGTGCATCCTGATGAAGGGCATGCTATGGGCCGTGCGTATTCCGCTGATTTCGGATCACGACCGATTTGTTGCCCGTTTGTTTCGAGCAGGGGCGGCAATTGCCCTTACGATCGGCCGGTAAACCGGATCGCCATTCACGATGTCGAGCGGATGATCCGCGGAAACATCGTCTGGGCCGCATGGGAAGAGGGAGGCTTCTGGGGTGTCGACATCTCGGATATCCACCGCCCGGATGCCGCTGCCTGGTTCGTTCCGCCCGTCGGGAGCGATTCGGCTCGCGGCACAGCCATAGGGACGATATGACCACCGCCGACGGCATCGTCTTCGGCAACGGTTCCGACGCCGGAGCGGGAGGGCTTGGGCAATGAGATACGTTCCAGGGTTCAAAGGAACCGCTGGAATGCGCAAGAGAATGGCGTGATTGTCAAGGCGGGCTGACCCGCAGGACGTCTACGCGGGGCACCTATGACGGCGGTCTAGGCTGCCCTCACGAAACGCCCCGCCCGTCCCGGCGGGGCTCCGCTGCTCCATCAGGTCCTTGCGCCGATGCCTAATCGCCGTTGACCACCTCGCTTCTCAGCCCCGCCGCGCCGCCTCGATGGCGGCGATTTCGATTTTTCTCATCTTCATCATCGCTTCAAACGCACGCTTGGCCGCCGCGCGATC
>DASTDR010000325.1:0-2162 GCA_035710265.1 Gemmatimonadales bacterium
GGGCTGCGCTCCACCGCCCAGCGGGATGCCACCAGGATCACCGCGACGGACACGCCCACAACGCGCAGCCGCAAGGCGCTTGGCCAGGAGGCCCCTCGCCGCAGCCGTTCCAGCGCCGCGTCCGCGCCCAGGAACACGAGCGCCGCCACGAGCAGCACCAGCACCTGACCCAGCTCGATACCGACGTTGAAGCCTAACAACGGCACGGCTACCCGTTCGACGAACAGTTCCTTCAGGTAGTTGGCAAACCCCGTCCCATGCACCAGCCCAAACAGTCCCGAGAACACCGGTCGATAGCCCCCGCCCCACAGCGTGTGCACGCGGTCATGCACGAGGAGGTTCTCGATTCCGGTCGCGACGATGGTCACGGGAATCAGGAACTCGACCCACACGGTGGGAAGCGCCAGGGTGTTGGTGACCGCCAAGGCGAGTGTGATCGAGTGCCCCACCGTGAACGCGGTCACCACCCAGAGGGCGTCACGCCAATCGCGCGGCCGGTAGATGGCGGCGAGGGCGAGGAGGAACAAGACATGGTCCGCCGCCGCCCAGTTCGCGATGTGGCGGAACCCCAACCCGGCGAACGCAAGGAACTCCGACATCTAGAGCGCTTCCAGGGCGGCGCGGGCGTCCCGCACCTGTGTCGGGTGGAAGGTGGGATTGATCGCCAGCGCGCGCGCCAAGTTCCGTCTCGCGGCCACTCGGTTCCCGATCGCTCGCTGGATCGTGCCCATATGATAGAACAGCATGGCGTCCTCGGTACCGAGTGCGAGCGCGCGTGCCATCGCCGGAAGCGCTTCGCGATCGCGCCCCGCGTGGTGCAGCGCCCAGGCAAGGAGGTCCCAGCCGTAGATATCGCGCCGCGTGTGGATCTCCTTTTGGACTTGCGCCAACACCTCGGGAACGCGGCGCTCGTGGTCCAGCAGAAACAGGGTCCAGGCCCGATGGAAGCCGCCCGGTTGCGCCAGCGTCACAACTTCCATCGTGTGGAAGTATTCCTCGGCCCTCGCCGAGTCTCCGAGGGCCGCGTATGCGTCACCGATCAGACCCAGGGTTGCGGGATCGGGGGCGATCGCGATAGCGCGTTCCCCGAGGTCGACGGCTCGCTGCCATCGGCCCCGGGCCACCTCGAGGCGGGCCATTGCGGAGAGGAGTCGCGCGTCCTGAGGCGCGACCGCGAGTCCGGCGCGGAATGCCGAGCGAGCAGCGCCGAGATGTCCGCCTCGCAGCTCGAGGTCTCCCACGCGAAGATGGAACCACGCCAACTGCTCCCGCGGCAGCTTGGGTCGGGTCGCGGCTGTGTCGCGCGCATTGGTCAGCAGCCGGCGTGCCTCCTCAATCTGTCCTTGGAGCTCGAGCCAACGCGCGAGCCGCGGCGCGACGGCGAGGTTGGTCCGCCATGCATATAGCGCACCGAAAATGCGGCGTGCCGCGTGGTATTCCCCCAACTCCATGTGGATCTCGCCCAGGACGGCGCGTGCCGACACGTTCGCACTATCGAGCGCGACGAGCCGCTCGGCCATTGCGCGCGCCTCCGCGAACCGGTGTTGGGTCATCAAGGCGGAGATGAGCGTGCTGTACCCGCGGGCATTGCGCGTGTCGCGATCGGCGAGCGAGCCGCGCGCCAGCGCTTCGGCGCGCAGCACGTCCTCGGGATCGCCCGTCTCCCGCCCGCGCTCCAGGTGCAACGCGCCCAGCTGCGCGCGGTCGAAGGCGCTCGTAGGGTCGCGGCGCAAACGCCATTCGTAAAACGCGATGTTTTGTTCGCGAATCATCGACTCGTCGCCAACCGGCTCCGGCGCGGCGCCCGCCCCCTGCCGCACCGCCTGCATGCCGAGCAACCCTGCCGCGAGCGCGAAGCCCGCGGACAGGGTCACGAGGATCGGCCGTTTCAGGAGCACCCGCACGTGTCCCTCGAAACCGATTAAGGGTCAGTGCGCTGCGGCGAGGTACGGGAACGTCGTGCCGAAGGCGACGTCGTTCGCGTCCACGTTGTCGTCCGCCAGTCCGGGACTCGTGTTGTTCGGGTCGAGCAGCGCCCCGAACACGGCCTGCAGGCCGGCCGTCACGACGTCGTCGTCGAGCTTCCGGCCGCCCCAACCGTTCGCCAGGGCCCAGGTGAGCCAGCCGGCGGTATTGGTCGCCTTGTCGGACTGGACGATCAG
>DASTDR010000326.1:0-6912 GCA_035710265.1 Gemmatimonadales bacterium
GACCTTGGCGTGCCGACGTCGATGGCTGAGTCGGCGCAGAATCCTCCCCAAGGCGAGGCATTCCGCGTCACGAAAAAGCCGGTGTTTTTGCTCTGGGGCTTGATCGGCGCGTCGCGGCCTAACGCCGAGGACATCCTCGCCGGTCAGGTGGGCACGGGCGCTCGCGTGGCGAATCTGAAGATCAAGCTGCGGATGCGGCTGCCGGATCTGATCGTCACCGGGCTGACGCTCGGATTGGTCAACCCGCGGACGGTCACGTTCGAAGGTGTGGTCGTCCCGGCAGCAGCCTCAGCGCCCGACTAGCCCGCGCACGAGCGCCGTAGTTCGTTCGGCAGCACCGCGTCCCTCCTCCACCATTTGCTTCGCGGCCTTTCCCGCCTTGGCGCGGGCGGCCGGATCGTGATGCCAGACCAGCCACTGCGAATGCAGCGGATGGCGCGCATCGACCGGCAGGGCGACGCCTCCCCCCTTGTCGAGCAACAGCGCGGCATCGCGGCTCATGCGCCAATACGGTCCGAAGATGATCGGCACACTGAACACGGCCGGCTCGAGAACCGAATGCAGTCCCGCCCGGTGAAACCCCCCGCCCACGAACGCGGTGTCGCCCAGTGCGTAGAGGTCGGCGAGAATGCCGACGCGATCCACCACGATCACCGGTCCCGGCTTCGCGTGCTCGATCTGTGACAGGCGCACGGCGCGGGGCAACTTGAGATGGCGCAGCCGGTCCGCGATGCCGGCGAGATGATCGGGATTCGGCTCGTGCGGCGCCAGCAAGAGACGCGCATTCGGGAGCTGATGCAGCAGATCGGCGAACGCGGGCAGCAGCACCGCTTCGTCCGCGGGCCAGGTCGAGCCGGCCACGATCGTGAACAGCCCGGGAGGGGCGGGGGCGCCGCTGCTCGATGCGAGTCGTGCAAGCGGCTCACGACTGCGGTCGAGTCGCAGCGCGCGCTCGGCCACGCTGTCGTAGCGCGTGTCGCCCGTGACCGCGATTGTTTCCGGCCGCGCGCCGAGCAGCTCGAGTCGCTGGCCGTCTTCCTCGCTGATGGTCCCAATGCTGTCGAGTGCCTGATAGGCGGGTGCGGCCCACTGCCGCGCCGGCCAGCGCAGGCGCGAGCTCGTCGGGGCGACGGTCGCCGAAATGAGGCCGAGCTTTACGCCGCGTTGCGAGGCCGCGAGGGTGAGCTCGGGCCAGACGTCGAGTTTGCTGAATATGAGCGCCGTCGGTTGCAGCGCGTCCAGCACCGCCGAGACTTCGGCATGCCGGTCGATCGGCAGGTAATCGGCGATATCGACCGGGAGGTTTTTCGCGAGCCGCTCGGCCGACGGGGAGAAGAAGGTGAACGCCAGCTGCCAATCGGGACGCTCGGCGCGCAGGGTCTCGAGGACGGGCTTTGCCTGCAGTCCTTCACCGACCGAAGGCGCGTGCATCCAGACCAGCGGTCGCTTCGGATCGCGCTGTGCCGCTGCCCATGCGGCCAGCCGGTCGGCCAGCCCGCGCCTGCCGTCGAGCCCGCGCGCGATCTTCTTGTCGAATCGGGCGATGATCGGCGCCGCCCGCGTGGCCATTTGGACACTCAGCCGGTACAGCAGGGCCGGGCGGGACGGTCTTCTGGCACTCACTGCTTGGGAGGTCGCGTTCGGGCTTCGTACACGGAATCGAGCAGGCGCCGCATCGGGTCGGGACTATACGGCGCCCCCTCGAGCAGGCCGCCCTCGATATAAAAAGAAGGAGTGGCGCGCGCGCCGCTGCGCGTGGCCCGTTCGGCGTCGAGCTCGATCTCGCGTCGGGCCGTGCCGCCGTTCACGCACGCGAGCAGCTTTGCCCGATCCGCGCCGGCGCGCTGCGCCAGTGCGACCAGGGTATCGCGCGGCTGCGCCAGTTTCGCCCACGCGTCCTGACGCTGATAGAGCAGATCGTGCGTGGGCCAAAACTTGCCCTGGCGGCCGGCGCACATGGCGACCTCCGCCGCGGCCACGGCGTTGGGGTGGATCGACGTCAGCGGCAGATTAATGAAAACCCAGCGGACCTTGCCCGTTGCGACGTATTCCCGCTCCAAGGTGGGCAGCACGGTGACGGCGAAAACGCGGCAAGCGGGACATTGGAAGTCCGCCATTTCATACACCGTGACCGGGGCGTCCGCCCGACCCTTGGTGCGGGACGCCAGGGGATCACGCGACTGCGCCGCAAGAATCAGCGCACACGCGGCAGCGAGCCCTACGCGTGGGGCGAGTGTCACGGGAGCAACATACGGAAAAACTGGCGCGTTAGCGCGGCGCTGGGCCGCGGCGCGTCCACACCGCGATGACGCCGCAGCGTTGTTCGGGCCGCTGCAGCTGGACGGGCACCTCGAAAAGGCTGTACACCTCTACGCCGAACACATCATTCACCGGCATGCGCTCGACCGTCGTGGGATCCGCCGGATAACCGTCGGCGAAGTACCCGGGTCGGCAGTTGGTACGGGTCATCCGGACCTCACAGCCCTGGCGGGTGCAGAGCATGCGCAGCCCGTTCAGCGTGCGCAGCAAGTCGCCCACCGAGGAAGCGCGGCGCAGCTCGATCTCGCTGCGGGTGATGAACTGGCCGTGCCCTTCCCGGCGGCGGCTCTCGAAGTCGCGATGCCAGTAGCTGCGGGATTCGTCGGCCACGCCGCTCACCACGACCGAATCGAGCAGGATGGCCTTCGAGCGTGGCATGTCGACCGGGTAGACGACGGTACTGTCTTCCACGGCCATCAGCTCAACCGTAGTCGGCTCATACCCGATCTTGGTGATATGCACCACGTGTGCGGTGGGAGCGAGACCGGCATGGCGAAACCGTCCGACGCTGTCGGTAAAAACGAGCTCCGGCCTTCCGACAATGAGGACAGTCCCCCCCGGGAGCGGTTCCTCGGTGTCGCTGTCTAGGAGACGCCCCATTATAAAGGAAGAGCCCGCCTGCCCCGACGCTAGCCCGACGTGCTGCGGGCGAAGCTCGAAGACGAACACATTCGCGGTGTCCGGTACCGCCTCGACCTCCCACGTCATGGTGACGTACCCCTCTTTGCGAATGCTGAGGAGGTAGGTGACCGTCGCCAGGCGGTGCCGAAACTGCCCCGAGGCGTCAGTGAGTACGGGACGTGCCTGCCCCAGGACGAAGACCTCGGCTCGGGCGACTGGTTCCCCTGTCACCATATCCACAACACGGCCCCGGAGGTCATGCGCCTGCGACCGTTTTCCGCCTCCCTGGGCGGCATGCACAGGCGTCGCCAAGCCGAGCAGTACGAGGTAGCAGATTAGGTCGTGTCTTTGGATTTTCACACCCACCTCGGCCGTTGCCGCCCCGTCCGCTCACCGGCGCGTCCGAGGCACAGGGAGAAATTGCATGCTCCATCCCGAGAATGCCACGGGTCCGGATAGCCCTGTGGGGCCCCCTTGACGAAGGTGCGGGGGCGGGGCTATTGAACTTAGGTGAAGCTTGCCTAGGAAATCCCTTGGTTGCGTGGAGAGAAGGGAGGGAGCCCGCCGCGATCTTGTAGGACTCATTTCGAGACTCCGCTGGATTGCTTCGCCGTCCAGCCAAGCGCCGTGAATCACCAAAGCTTGCTGTCTTCTTAGCGGAGGAGCTATGGAAAATCGTTCGTTCTGGACGCCACTCACCGTGGGCGTCGCTGTCATTCTACTGGCCGCGCCGACGAGCTTCGCTCGAGCGCAAGGGCTCGGGCCGGCCGTCATCACCGGTCAGGTGACGACGGACGCCGGAGGGCCGGCCGTCGATGCGGTGGTCTCCGTTGTCGAGTTGAACATCGGTGTGCGGGTCGCACGGGACGGGAAGTATACGATCGAGGTCCCGGGCGAGCGCGTGCGGGGACAGCCGATCACCGTGACCGCCCGGGCAATTGGATCGCGCCTGCAATCGACGCGCCTCACACTGACTGCCGGCACGTTCGAAGTCAACTTCGTGTTGACCCAGGACGTGTTTAACCTGGAGGCGGTGGTCGTGACGGGCATGTCGGCTGCGACCCGCGCCGCCAACGCGCCGTTCAAGGTCGAGCGTCTCGATTCGGCGTCGCTGAAGGTGCCGGCGGTCAATGCGCTGACGCAGCTGCAGGGCAAGGTGCCCGGCGCCAACATTGTCGGCCACAGCGGTCGCCCGGGCGCGACGCCCGCGGTCATCCTGCGCGGACCCAAATCGATGAACTCCCAGGGTCGCAGTCAGGAGCCGCTCTATATCGTGGACGGGGTGCTGGTCCGCGGCGGGCTGCCTGATATCAATCCTCGAGACATCGCGAACGTCGAGGTGGTGAAGGGCGCCGCGGCGTCATCGATGTACGGGGCCCAGGCCGGCAACGGCGTCATTCAGATTACGACGAAGTCCGGACGCGACGCGGCCGAAGGCTTCACTTTCGGCTTCCGGGCCGAGACCGGTGTAAGCGACATCGAGCGGGATTTCGGCATCGCGCGGCGCCATGCGCTCGTCATGGATGAGTCGGGGACGCGGTTCTGCCAGTTCATCTCCGGTCAGCCGCAGTGCGCCCGCACGTTCGACTACCGTGAGACCGTAGAGGCGATCAACAACGCAGCGACGCTGAACCTCCCGCCATCGCCGTCGCTACCGGTGGATCCCGGCGCGACCTCGCCCGGGGCCGCGGTGCTGAAGACGCGGTTCCAGGTCGATGCCTACCCGTTCGCGACGTGGAACGCCGTCAGCCAGGGCGTGCACCCCCAACCCTTCAAGACGCAGTCGTTGGACGTCACGGGCCGGGTCGGGAGCACCAGCGTCTTCGCCAGCGCATCGTATGTCGATCAGCCCGGTGCAATCCGGTTCCTCAATGGATATGACCGGGCCTCGCTGCGTCTGAATGCCGACCAGCAGCTCGGGCGCATGTTCCAGCTGGGCGTCCGGATGTATTACAGCCATGCGACGGAGGACGGGGAGAACCAGGAAGGCGGAAGTGGGAACGCGTTCTTCTATCTCACCCGCGCGCCAGCGGCCGCCAACCTTTTGGCGCGGGACACGCTGGGCCGGCTGCACGTACGTACGAACCTTCAGACCGGCGGCTTGCAGAATTACAACCCGCTCCATCAGCTGTCCACGGCGCAACAGCGCGAGTACGCCGATCGCTTCCTCGGAGGCGCCGAGCTGCTGTTCACGCCGCTGACCTGGCTCCAGTCCTCGGCCAACGTCAACTTCGACGTGCGGCGCCACCGCGCGGATTTTTTCCGGGATAAGGGGTGGCGGGACACGTTCAACCGGCCGTCGGTGCAAGGCGGGTTCCTCGAGCAGTGGGTAAACAGCCGGGATGCCATTAACGCGAGCGTGAGTGTCACGACCGAACACCGGGTGGGCGATCTCCGGATCCGGCCCACGGCGCGGTACTACTATGAGCAGCAAGACTCCGCATTCCGCGACCTCGGCGGGTCGGTGCTCGCCGTGCAGGGCGTCAAGTCGGCGGTGAACGTGACGTCCGGTCAATTCGTGTCGTCGGCGCTGACGCAAACCAAACAGATCTCGTACGCTCTGGGCGCGAACCTCGAATTCCGGGACGGCGTGTACCTGCTCGACGGCTCGGTCCGTCGGGACGGCAGCTCGCGGTTCGGGGTGGAGAATCGCTGGGACACCTACGGCCGGATCTCGGGCGGGTGGCGCGTCACCAAGGAACCGTGGTGGCCCGTCAAGGACGTATCGGAATTGAAGCTGCGGGCTTCGTATGGAACCGCCGGCCAGGTGCCGAACTTCGCGGCGCAATACGAGACCTTCACGATTGGCGCGGGGGGTGTCGTGAGCTTCGCGACGCTCGGCAACTCGGAGCTCCGTCCTGAGAAAATGGCGGAGCTCGAGGCCGGGTTCGATCTCGCGATCGCCTCGCGCGCGATGCTGGGCGTGACCTGGGCGCGGACGGAGGTGGAAGATCAGATCCTGCCGGTCCAGGTGCCCGCCACCACGGGCTTCGGGACGCAGTGGCAGAACGTCGGCACGCTGTCGAGCCGGACGTGGGAGCTGAGCCTCGACGTGCCGATCGTGCGCAAGCGCGACTTCTCCTGGTCGATGCGCGCGATTTACGACCGCACCCGCACCTGGGTGACCAAGCTGCTCGTGCCGCCGTTCAACTGGGGCGCGCCCGTCCAGGCGGGTGGCGACATGTTCCGCATGGAGGAAGGCGAGCTGTACGGGACGATCTACGGTCGCGTGTTCCTGACCTCCTGTGACCAGCTCCCCAACTGGACCGTCGACTACCGCGCCCAATGCGGTCCGGGTCAGGCGTTCCAGGTGAACGACGACGGGCTCCTCGTGTGGACGGGCACGGGCAACTCGCTCAACGACGGCATCACGAGAAACCTGTGGCAGACCTACCTTCCCGGCTCGCAGGCGCCGTACGGTGACATCATGCACTGGGGCATGCCGATCGTGATGCGGGACACCGCAGGCGGTCCGGCGTCGATCAAGCCCCTGGGGAATGCGCTTCCAGATTTCCGGATGGCATTCAGCACCGACCTGCAGTGGAAGCGGTTCACGGTCTATGGCCTGGTCGACATGGCCATCGGGCAGGACGTGTGGAATCAGGGGTTCCACTGGGCGCACCTCGATTTCCTCTCCAAAGACGTGGATCAGACGGGTGAGTCGGTGGAGAGCGCCAAACCGATCGGGTACTACTACCGCGCCGGCCCGCCGTTCTCGAGCGGCGTCGGCGGGCTGTACGACATCCTCGCGCCGACGAGCTACATGGTCGAGGACGCGAGCTACGCGAAGCTGCGCGAGCTGCTGGTGTCGTACCACGTCGGTCCGATCAGCGGCGTCGGTGACTGGAGTGTGAGCGTGGTGGGACGCAACATGTTCACCATCACGGGATACCGGGGGTTCGATCCGGAGACGGGGATCCGAGGTGGCCAGGCGAACAGTGCGGCCATCAACGGCATCGACGCGTTCACGTT
>DASTDR010000327.1:0-2010 GCA_035710265.1 Gemmatimonadales bacterium
GGCGAGGAGCTCAGACGCCGCTTCGGCGACATCGACATCTACCTGTTCGACCAGATCCTGCGCGGACGCTTCGACGCGAGGCGGCGTGTGCTCGACGCCGGCTGCGGCGACGGACGTAACCTGATCTACTTCCTGCAGCACCGCTTCGACTGCCACGGAGCCGACAGCGAACCCTCGGCGATTGATGTCATGCGGAAAACGGCCGCTCGTCTCGCGCCTTCGCTTGCCGCGTCGAACTTCGTCGTCGCCGACGTCGGCCGCCTGCCCCATGCCGACGCCAGCATGCAGGCGGTGATCTGCAGCGCGGTCCTGCATTTCGCCGAGCACCAGGCGCACTTCGACGAGATGGTCGCCGACCTGTGGCGCGTGCTGGCGCCCGGCGGCCTCTTCTTCGCCCGGCTGGCCTCGAACATCGGCCTCGAGCACGTCGTCGGCGCCGCCGGCCGCCAGGTGCGGCTCCCGGACGGTACCGATCGCTTTCTCGTGGACGAGGCGATGCTGTTGCGATGCACGGAGCAATTCGGCGGGCGTCTTGCCGATCCGATCAAGACGACCAACGTTCAGCAGCAGCGGTGCATGACCACGTGGTGCGCCGTCAAGCGGACCTAGCTCCTCGGCTACTGCTGTTGTTGTGAGGCGGAGTCCTCGGATGCCATGCCCGCGGGGATCGAGGTCCAGGGCGTAAACGACGGGAGATCGCTCGCCAGCGCCGCCGCCGCAGGCCCCACCTGAACCGACACGCTCAACTCGCTGCGGACGGCGCTGACACCCTTGAACACGCCGCGCGTCGGGGGGACGTCGGCGTAGTCCCTTCCGATCGCGACGCGGATGTGCCGGTGCTCGGTCATCAGGTTGTGGGTGGGGTCGAGACCGATCCATCCGACGTCGGGCAGCAGCACCTCGACCCATGCGTGAGTGGCGCCCTCGACGGAGCGGTCGTGGCCGCCGGCTTCCTGGAAAAGATAACCACTGACGTACCTCGCCGGGACGCCAAGCGGCCGCACGAGGCTCAGGAAGATGTGCGCGAAGTCCTGGCAGACGCCCTGCCGCCGTTCGAGCGCCTCGTCTATCGGCGAATCGACGCGCGTGCTTCGCGGGCTGTACTCGAACCGCGCGTACATCTCTCCCATGAGGTGCCGCAGGGTGACGAGCGGATCGTTGCCGCGCTCGAGTCCGACCTCCTTTCCGAGCGCCGTCAGCGACGCGGGCTGCCTGACGAACGTGCTCGGAGACAGGTACTCCCACCATTGCCCTGATGTCGTCATCGTGTCGAGCCGCGGCCAGGCCGCCGGGCCAAGGCGATGAGGCAGCGGGCGCGACGCTCCGCACTCGACCAGCGCTTCAGCCGTCAGCGAGAGGCGTGAGTGCCGGCCCGGGATGCCGAAGTGGTGGATCGTGTTGTTGGCGTGATCCTGGTATGTCAGGACGCGGGACGGCGGGCTGGTCAGCAGCGTGAAATGGAGGCAGCGCTGGAGGTTGTCGCTGCGCGGCTGCATGCGCACCTCCATCATGCTCTCGGTGATCGGCGACTCGTAGTTGAAACGCGTGATGTGTCGGACGGTGTAGCGCATGGTCGTCTACGCCTGGACCGGCAGGCCCGATTCGATTGGATAGGAGATACAACTTTGGTACAAGGCTGAGTGGATGGCGTTGCATTGACGGGTGATCCCACCCAGGTACGCATGCGGCGCGTCGCCGAGAAACTCGTCCACCTGCGCGTACTCCAGCGACGCCCGCAGCCGCCCCGCCAGCCGTTCGACTCGCCCGGTGGCTCCTCGAGCGCTCATGCCGGCCAGCGCGCGGAGCGACGCTTCGAGTTGAACGGCCGCAAATCGTACCGAGCGTGGGAACTCCGCGTTGAGCAGCAGGAACTCCGTCACGCGCTCCGCACGGACGTCGGCGGTATAGCACCGGCAATACGCTTCGAGCGCAGAACAGGATTGAAGCAGCGCGACCCAATCGACCTGGTCCCGCGGCTCGGAGCCTGTCGCCGAATCCGTGTCGCCCGGG
>DASTDR010000328.1:0-5209 GCA_035710265.1 Gemmatimonadales bacterium
CGCCCGCTCGAGCAGCGCGCGTTGTTCGGCGTCGGCAGCGCCCCCCCCCAGCGCGCGCAACGCGCGGACCAGATAGGGCACGATCGCACCGGGCCGCCACGGTGTGAGCGCCGCGCGGGCGGAATCGATCAATGACGAGAATCCGGCGGCGCGAATCGTCGTGTCAACACCCGCGAACAGCGACGACTCACCATTTCTTCCGGCTCCCTGCTCCCCGCTCCCAGCTCCCTTTGCTGCGACCAGCGCCACCCCCGACGACGCCGGGCCCGGCCGCTGCAGCACACCCATGTCCTGCGAGCGATGCCGGCTGCGGCTCGCCATCGCGACCTGGAAGTACGACTGGCCGAGGACGGGATCGAGCGTCCCCACGGGCAGCGTCAGGGTGGTCGCGGACGGCTCGCCGCGGGTTGAGCGATACAATTTCTGCGGCCCCCACGTGGAATCGCGCAGCAGATCGAACGCCTGCCGCGCCAGAATCGCCGAAGCCTGATGATGCCCGTGGCCGTCCGCCGGCGTCCCAGAGAACACCGCGATGATGATCTGCGGCCGGAAGCGCCGGATGACATCCACGACGTCCTTGAGAAGTGAATCGCGCGGCCAGAAGCGGAACGTCTCGTCGATCGTCTTCGAGTAGCCGAAATCGTACGCCCGCGTGAAGAATTGCCGGGCTCCGTCGAGCTCACGCGCGGCGAGCAGCTCCTCAGTCCGAATGACGCCCAACTCGGGACCCAGCTCGGGACCGATGAGATTCTGGCCGCCTTCCCCGCGGGTCAGCGACAGGTACGCGGCCTGCGCGCCGAGCCCGCGCGAGAGCAGCACGAGCAGCTGCGTGTCCTCATCGTCGGGATGCGCACCCACCATCAAGACGCGTTTGTTGCTCCCGAGCTGCCTCAGGGTGTTCGCCAACGCCGCGACGCCACCGGTACCGGCAGGCGCCAGCTGCGCCCTGCCGGCGCCCGCGGCGCCGATACAAAAGAAGAGGGTGAGTCCGAGTCGTCTCACTATTGAGAAAGGTAGACCGTGCCACCCTTCATAACGAACTTGACCCGTTGCAGTTCCGTGATGTCCCGCGTGGGATCCCCGGAAACGGCGACGATGTCGGCGTACAGTCCCGGCGCGATCGCCCCGATGTTCTGCTCCTGGCCGAGCAACGCGGCGGCCACGGAGGTCCCAGACTGGATCGCCTGCATCGGCGTCATGCCGTATTGCACGTAATACTCGAATTCCTTCGCTTGATTGATCTCGGTCCACGGAAACCCGCCCGCGTCCGTCCCCATAGCGATCTTCACGCCCTTGCGAACGGCACGCCCGAACGCGCGCCGCTCGAGCGCGACCAGGGCCGGCCACACGCCGCCACGCGGCGTCACGTGGACCCCAACGGTGACGGTCGGGACCCAGTACACGTTGTTCCGGATCATTACGTCCATGAGTGAATCGGTCAGGCCGTGGCCGTGCTCGATCGTGTTCGCGCCGGCTCGCAGCGCCGCGGCGATGCCGTCCGTGCCGATGGCATGGGCCGCCACCAGGCGCCCGAGGCGGTGTGTCTCGTCCGCGATCGCTTTCGCTTCGGCATCCGTGAAGTTGACCCAGCTGCGCAGGATACTGTCGGGCGTGAAATAGTAGCGGCGATCACTGTAATACTTGATCCAGTCGGCGCCATGCTGGATCTGCTGGCGCACCGCGAGCCGCGCGTTGTCGACGCCATCGACGTACTGCACGCCCTTCGGGAGCTCGATCTCCCAGTTGGGCGTATTGATCGGGTACATCCCCGTTGGCGCCATGGCGCGCGTCGAGGCGAAGATTCGCGGTCCCGGCACCTCGCCGCGGTTCACGGCGAGCTTCACATCCACGTCGGCGTACATCGCGCCTTCGGTTTCGACGTCCCGGATTGCCGTGAAGCCGTGCTCGAGGGCGAGCCGCGCGTTGCGCGCCGCGAGAATCGCGCGATACGGAATCGACTGTTTGAGCAGCTGATCCTCGTATTCCTGACTGGTGATGTCGCCCTGCAGCAACAGGTGCGTGTGCGTGTCGATGAGCCCCGGCAGGACGGTCATCTGCGACAGATCGATCACGCGGGCAGTGCCGGCCTGCCCCTGCACCTGGGCCAGCGGCCCCACCGCCCTGATGCGCTCGCCTTCGATGAGAATGCCGACGTTGGTCTGGACCTGCGGCGAGCGGCCATCGACCAGACGGCCCGCTTTGATGAGCACCGGCTGCGGTGGCGTTTGAAGCGCGAGCGCGGAGCAGAGAGCGAGTGTCAGCGCGTGCACGGAATCTCCAAAGGAAAACGGGACGGGAGAACTTACTCCCGTCCCGCATCCCTGTCGTCACCCCCTGCCGGCTAGTCTCGTGAGGCCAGCGGCTTCCCATCCGCGTCCAGGAACCGGATTTCTCCCCAACCGAGCTCGCGAATCCCAGGCTCGATCTTGGAACGGTCGCCCACGACCACCCAGACCAGGTTGTCGGGGCGCACCGTCTCCTTGGCGGCCGCCGTTGCGTCGGCCAGCGTGAGACTGCGCACGCGCTGCGCGTAGGTCTCGAAGTAACGATCGTCCAGGCCGAACGTGACCATTTGCTCGAGCGATGCCTGCACCGCGTTCATGGTCTCCCAGTTGCCGGGCAACGTCAGCGTCAGATTCGCCTGCGCCTTGGACAGCTCATCGGCCGTCACCGGCCTGGGACCGAGAATGCCGCGCAGCTCCCGGTCGACTTCGATCATCGACTCCTTGGTCTTGTCGGTCTGCACCGGCGCATACGCGATGAACGGCCGCTGGCCGCGCGCGTCCCACAACAGCGTGAACGCCCCGTACGACCAGTGCTTGTCCTCCCGCAGATTCATGTTCAGGCGCGAGATGAACTGTCCACCGAGCAGCGACGTCATCGCTTCGATCGCGTATTCCTTGTCATTCGCCTTCGGCGCCGCGAGGTTCGCCGCGAGAATCGTCGACTGCTCCGACCCGGGCCGGTCCAGGATGTAGATCAGCGGGCGCGGCTGGTTCGCGACGGTGCCCACGTTCTTCCGCGGCACTTCGCCGCGCTGCCACCGGCTGAACACCCGCTCGAGCTTCGGCTGAATCTCGGCGAGCGTCACGTCACCCACGATCACGAGCGTCGCGTTGTTCGGCTTGAACCAGGTACGGTGGAAGCGCGCCAGATCTTCCCGCGTCATCTGTGAGACCGACTGCTCGGTGCCCGATCCCGTGAGCGGATTCGCGTACGCGTGATTCGCGCCGTACAGCAGCTGCGGGAACACCCGCAGCGCCATCTGCACCGGTTGCACCTTTTCGCGCTGGATGCGCGCGAGCCGTTGCCGCTGCTGGCGCTGGAAATCGGCCTGAGGGAACGAAGGATTCAGGATCACGTCGGCGAGGATTTCCAGCGACGGATCGAGCTTGTCCTTGATCGCCGAGAGCGACACCCGTGACACGTCCAGCTGTGAGCTGGTTCCCAGCTGCGCGCCGAGCTGCAGCAGCGTGTCGCTGATCTGCAGCGCGTTCAGGCGGGTGGTGCCCTCGTCCATCATGTCGACCGCGAGGCTCGCCGTGCCGGGCGCCGCGAACTGATCCGCGGCGTATCCCGCGTCCACCAGCAGCGTCAGGTTCACCTGCGGGATCGAATGGCGTTCCGCGACCACGACCTTCAGGCCGTTGGAAAGCGTCGCCCGCGCGACCGCGGGGAACCGCGCATCGGGTGGCGTGCCCGGCGCCGGGGCCTTGGAGCGGTCCGTGGCGCTCGCCGTCGTCCCGAGCTCGGGATAGGGATGCACTTCGAGCACCCACTGGCCGTCGTTCAGCCAGCGCGCCGCGGCCGCGCGCAGCTCCGCCCCCGTTGCCGCCGCGATGCGGCGTTGCGTCACGAGGTGATGATCGGCGCTGCCCCGGAACACTTCGTTGCGGGCCAGCACGTCGGACTTGCCGCCGAACCCGCCGATCCGCTCGACGCCCCGGATGAAGTTGGCGCGGTACTGCGTCTTGATGCGGCGCAGCTCGCTCGCCGTGGGACCGGACTGGATGAAGCGGGTCAGCTCCTCGTCGATCGCGCGTTCCACCCGCGCGAGATCGCCGCCCGGTTTCACCGTCGCCCGGATCACGAACTGCCCGCCGATTTCACGCAGGTCCACGTACGCGACGACATCCGTCGCGATCTGCTCGTCGTACACGAGCCGCTTGTACAGGCGCGATGTCTTGCCCTGCGTCAGCACGTCGCTGACCATGTCGAGATAGTCGGCGTCCGCCGCGCCGTACTCGGGGATGTTCCACTCCTTGTAGATCCGCGCCTGCGGGACGCGGTCCTGCAACACCTGGCGGTGCGTACCGGTGCGGCGCGCGATCCAGGAATCCTGCTTGGCGATCGGCGGGGCCGCCGGGATGTCGCCGAAGTACTGCTCGACCTTCTGGCGCGCGACGTCCGGCGTGATGTCGCCGGCGAGGACGATGACGGCGTTGTTGGGACCGTAGTAGGTCCGGAACCATTGCTTCACGTCATCGAGCTTGGCGGCGTCGAGGTCGTCCATCGATCCGATCACGGACCACGAGTACGGGTGCCCGACCGGATACGTCCCCGCCGTCATCAGCTCGTCGACCTTGCCGTAGGGCTCGTTCTCTCCCTGGCGCTTCTCGTTCTGTACCACGCCGCGCTGCTCGTCGAGCTTGGCCTGGTCGATCGCGCCGAGCAGGTGGCCCATGCGGTCCGATTCCATCCACAGCACCACATCGAGCGCGCTCGTCGGAACATTTTGGAAGTAGTTGGTCCGATCTTCGTTCGTCGTACCGTTGAGGTCGGTCGCGCCGAGCGGCTCGAGCGCCTGGAAATAATCCATGTTGAAGTGCTCGCTCCCGTTGAACATCAGGTGCTCGAACAGGTGCGCGAAGCCGGTGCGACCGGGCTTCTCGTTCTTCGAGCCCACGTGGTACCACACGTTGACCGCGACTATCGGCGCCTTGTGGTCTTCATGGACCAGGACCGTCAGGCCGTTGTCGAGCACGAACTTCTGGTACGGGATGGTGATCGAGTCGGCGGACTGGGCCGTGAGAGCGGGGGGGAGCAGTGCCACGGCGAGGAGGGCCGCGGTGGTCGCTCGCGTCAGGCGGAGCAGCGGCATGGTCGAACTCCTGCGGGGAATCGAAGGAAGCTACATCCGGTTCAGTCAGGATGCGACGGGGGCCGGGGGACTGACTCCCCACGCAAGAAACGGTTCTTTCGCCGAGAT
>DASTDR010000329.1:0-2203 GCA_035710265.1 Gemmatimonadales bacterium
CCGGCGGAGCTCTCCGCGAATCGCCGAATCGAGCAGCGCGTCATCAGGTACGCTGCTCCAGAGAAAGAAGGACAGCCGGGATGCCAACTCGAGATCGCTGATGCGGTAGGCGGCGCCCGGCGCCGTCTTGTCGGGATCCACTTCCACGCGGAACAGGAATTCAGGGTTGATGAGCACGGCGCTCACCGCCTTGCCTATCCCCGCATCGAAGTCGCGTTCTGAGTTTCCTTCGCGATAGAAGGCCATCGGCCGCTCCAGGTCGGCCTCGGAAATCGAGCGACGATACGCGCGTCGCATCAACGTAGAGAGGATCTTCGTCGCACACGCCTGTTCCTGGCTCGAGTCGGTCGGCTGGCAGACGAATATCCGCCGGCGGCTCGGCGTATCGTCCGCACCTTGCGGCGCATATGCTCCGGTGATGGACACCTGCGAAATCGCCGGCGTGACGCGCGGATGACGTCTCTCGTTGAACCGTGCCTGGAGGGGCTGGCGCGTTGTTTCGATCAGTGAAGAGGAATTCTTGAGAAACGTGACGCCGACCTGATGCGGGCCAGCCGTCACCGGCACGCGAATCTTCAGGTTCCTGTCGATGAGCGAATCGTCGCCGTTGGCAGGTCTCTGGATAGTGAACTCTCCAATCGGCGTCCGGTCGAGCAACAACTTGATCTCGTGGGCCTGCTGCGCGTCCTTCAACCCATCGACGTCCCCGGAATAACCACGCGCGAGGTAGATCTGGATGTCGTACTCGCCGTTCTGCGCGAACGTGTAAGGAAACACAACCCCGCCCCGCGTGCCGACGGGGAGTCCAGGCACATGCCCCTCCTGCGTGACATCGGGCGGGACGCGAATGATGTCGCTCTGAAGAGAGGCCTGCGTGCTCCCGATTGCCAGCGCGCTGATTTTTCGCGCAGCCGAAATGTATCGGTCGAGAAGAGCCGGGGGCAGGTCGCCGACCGTCACGTTGTCAAAACCGTGACCGCTTTCATCGGCGGGCAGGAGCGATGCGGCGTCGATGTCAACGGACAGCAGATCACGGATGGCGTTTTGATACTCGGTACGATTGAGACGCCGCAACGTTTCCGTGCGGCCTGGGTTCGGCCTCGCGGCGGCGGCTCTGTCGAGCGACGTATCCAACCACGAAAGCAGCGCCCGGCGATCGTCCATCGAGGGCTGCGGCATCTCGGGAGGCGGCATCATGCCCGTACGAAGTTTACGTACGACCTTCTCCCAGATCTCAGCGCCTGCGCCCGGGTTGGCGATATCGGCTTCGTCCAGCTTCAATCCAGCTGTCGCGAGTCGTTGGTTGTGGCAGGTGACGCAGTAGCGGTCGAGCATCCCGCGGTGGCTCGACGCGGGTGATACGGCACCGATTGGGGACGATGACTGGGCGATCTTCGCTTGGGAAGCCGGTTGTTGTGCAGACGGACGTGCCTGGATGCCCAGGAACACGATCACCACAAGCCACGCCACACCGATGGCCGCTACTCTCGCACTCGGAAAAGCCTTGGGCGCCATGTGTTCCATCAGGGCTGGCGGTCTCCGAACGACGAAGGTAGAAGAGAGTGTAGCCGAGTACGACGGTGCCCCCCAACGTGTTTCCCAGGTGAGCGCGACGCTTGGAGATTGTCGGAATCTCGAAGAGATTCGGCGATTTCCAGCCTTCGCCTGCATTCACGCGCGAAAGTTGGCCTGCCAGCCGGCGACAAGCGCTTCCTTTCTCGCGCGGCTCCAGGGCTTCAACTGACGCTCGCGCTTCAGCGCTGCGCTGAGCGACTCGCATTGTTCAACGTACACCAGAGAAACGGGCAGGCGTGTGCGAGTGTATTTCGCACCCTTTCCGGAGTTGTGTACCTGCACCCGGGCTTGCGGATCGCGCGCGAACCCGGTGTAGAGCGTCCCGTCCGCGCAACGGACCATGTACACGAAGAACATCGGGACGATTGTAGAGGTGCTTCAGAGACATGGTGCCCCTCGACTCGCGATGGCATGTCACGCTCGCTCGGGGCACCACGGAGGGAGTCGAAGACGAAGGTCAAGACCGGCCCGGAGCGCTGGCCTTCCAACCTTCTTTGTCGCCGTGGCAACTAACCGCTCAGAGCGAACATCCAAGCATCGCTTCGATTTCGTTGGCTCGCGACAGAAGCGAATCGGAAAGGTCAAACGAAAGCCGCTTTCCAGCCAAGGCCTCTACCTGGTTGTCAAA
>DASTDR010000330.1:0-2937 GCA_035710265.1 Gemmatimonadales bacterium
CGCCCGATCGACGATCTCCGCGAGACCCACCGTCATGCCCGCGACGCGCCCGCTATGGCCGTACGTGGTGGGATCGCGCTGCTCGATCGCGTGCACGGCGGCGAGCACGAAGCCTTCGAACAGTCTCTCGATGTCCTCGTACAGCCGGCTGTTCTCGATAGCGACCGCGGCCTGTCCGGCCAGCGCGGTCACGAGCTCCACGGTCCGCTTGGAGTAGGGCACCACCTGCTGGTCCACGTCCGCCCGCGTCGACAGCACCGCTTCGAGATTACGCTTGCGATTGATCAGCTGCAGGACGCCGATGATCTCGTCCTTGTGATCCTTCATCGGGATCACGAGCATCGACTTGGTGCGGTAGCCGTAGCGCTCGTCAAAGGACCGGTTGATCGTGTACTCGACGTCCGGCGGCAGGAAGTAGGCGTCGTCGATGACCAGGGGATCGCCCGTGACCGCGCAATAGCCGGCGAGGCTCGTGCGGTCGACCGGAATCGTGAACTCGACGAACGGCGCCTCCGGTTTCGAATAGGTCTGCGCGAGCCGGAAGCGCAGCCGTTTCGTGCCTTGTTCGTTGAGCTCGACGAGATACAAGCTGCCGGCGTCGGACTGGGTGATGCGGCGCGCCTGGGTCAGGATCAGCTCGAGCAGCGTCTTGATGTCGCGCTCGGTTCCCAGCGCCACGCCGATCCGGGTCAGCTCCCCGATTTCCCGCGCGCGCTGCGCCGCCTCGCCGCGGGCGCGCGCCGTTTCGGCTCGCGCCGCGGCTTCGCGGAAGCCGGCGCGAATCGCGACCAGCAGCCGGCGCGGACTCGTGGGATAGGTCAGGAAACCCGACAGGAACTCCGTCGGCAGCGTGTCCGGAACGTCGGTCTCGCCTTCCCGGCCGAGGGCGACGATCGCGCCGCCGGCGTCCACGAATCCGCGCATGATGTCCACGGGGAACGTCGAGCGGCTCTCGGCGTCGAGCAGCAGGACCGTGGGGCGGTCGTCGACCACGGCGATATCCCGGCCCTGGCGTACGACCCGCGCCTCGACTTGAGACGTTTCGAGCGCGGGCGCCACCGCGTTGGGGCGCCACATGGGCGGGTGCAGCAGGATGTATCTCACCGCTGGGCCAGCGCGCCCACTCGGGAGAGCCGGCGCGCTGTCGACTTCGTTATGAGCCTTGGACGCGCTGCAGCCCGTCCTTGGCCTCGGCGTAGTCGGGGAAGGCGCTAATGGCGCGATTGAACATGTCGATCGCTTTGTCTTTCTGCCCGCGGTCCTGGTACAGCAAGGCGCGCGAGTAGAAGGTGAGCGCGTCCGTGGGAATCTGGCGGCTCATCCGCTGCTCGTTCGACGCGTTGCGCTGGAGCGCCGGAAGATTGACGTCCTTCATCAGACGAGTCGACACGTTGCGGATGATGTCGAACAGATGCTCGCGCTGCTGGCGATCCGATTCGGTCTTGACGATCTCACTGGTCTCGGTATTCACGAGTCGAATGTCGACCCGGAAGTCGCCGTAGAAATCGATGAAGTTCCCGAGGATCACGTAGCGGGCGCCGACGAGTTTGCCCACCTTGGCGGCGGTCTGCGGATCGACGCGCCCCTGCGCGCCGAGGTTCTGCTCATCGATCAGCCGCTGGACCTGCTCGCGCTCGACGACGCGGGCCGCGGGGTTCTGTGCCAGCTCCGAGATCATCATGCCGGCGATGCCGCGCTCGAGCGCGTCGAAGTCTTCCTTGCCCTGCCCGTAGGAGCCACCGTTGGCGAACGGAAAGACGGCGATTCCGGGCCGGGTATCCTGCCCGCGCTGTTGCGCACTCAGGAGCACGGGAACCAGGGCCAGAACGCTCAACACGGCACGCGCGCGCATAACAACTCCTCGGGCAAGATTCATGTTCACAGAGGGACCTTCATGCCTTCTTGTGCCGCAATCACCTCGAGCGCACCGCGCTTCTTGGCGAATTTGCGCGCGGCGGCCAGGAGGATGTCCATCTCCTTGTCGCCATGCTCCGGCTCGTGGTGGAACAGCACCAGCTTCTTCACGGCGGCATCCTGCGCCAGGGTCACCGCTTCTTCATACGTCGAATGCCCCCAGCCGCGATGCTCCTCGAGCTCGTCCGGCGTGTACATGGCGTCATGAATCAGCAGATCGACGCCATTCAAAAACGTCACGAAATCGCGGCGCCAGCTCGCCGGAACGTCGTAGTGCCCGCCGCCGCCCAGCTCGTTGTCCGTTACATACGCCATGCTCGGGCCGCCCGTCGCCGGGGTGAGCCGGAATCCCAGCGTCGTTCCTGGATGCCGCAGCTTCATCGTCCGCACCCGGAACTCCCCGATCGAGAACGCTTCGGTGTCCACCTGCTGTACGGTCAGTTGAGCCGACAGCGCGTCCAATGGCACCGGGAACACCGCTGGATCCATCTGCTGCCGCAGAATCGCTTCCAACGACATCGTGCCCTGCCGCGACCCCCAGATCCGCACCGTATTCCCGGGCGCGAAAAACGGTTTGAAGTGCGGCAGTCCTTGAATGTGATCCCAGTGCGCGTGTGAAAGCAGAATCTCCACTTTGGCGGCGCCGTTCTGCTTCGCGACCAGCTCGAGCCCCAGCGCCCGGATCCCGGTCCCCGCGTCCAGTACGACCAGTTGGCCGCCGGCACCCTCCACCGCGACGCACGGCGTGTTCCCACCGTAGCGTGCAGTGTCGGCCCCGGGGGTTGGAATGCTCCCCCGGGTACCCCAGAAGGTCACCGTGTACGGCATGCGTGTCGGCACGCGGAAACTCTGTCTAAGTTACTGGTAATTAGAGACGTACAACGTGACGCGAGTCACGACCGTCCCGCCGCTTGCTCGAGCGAGCCGCGGTCTTTGATCACGATGTCCTTGCGACTTACGTCAATCATCCCTTTGTCGACCAGCTCGCGCATCGTCCGGGACACCGTTTCGCGCGAGGACCCG
>DASTDR010000331.1:0-70027 GCA_035710265.1 Gemmatimonadales bacterium
TCCGAGCGAATTGTGCCGGCCATCGTCGCACTGGCCGCCGGGCGAAATCCGCTGGACCGGTGCGTCAGCGCTGCCCACAGATCCGTCCGCGCCTGGCCGGCCCAGACGCCGCCTTCGAGCCACGACGCCGAGCCTCCGACGCCCAGATAAAGGAAGGGAGAAAACAATTGCAGTGATGGGGAGACAGTGAGGATGCTGAAGCTCGAGCCGCCGGTGTAACGAACGAGGCCGGTGCCGACTCCGAGCGATGCCTGCCGCTGCGCGCTCAGTGGCACCGGCGCCGCGGCCAGGGTGGCCCAAAAAAGAACCGGTCCCATTCTCATGGGACCGGTAAGATACGTACCAGGGCGACGCGTCAGTTACGGCCGGCGACCGCGACCTGCCCCCGGGTTGTCGGGCTTCTGGGAAGGAGCAGCCGGGACCGCGGGCGTAGCCGGTGTCGCGGGAACGGCCCGGGTCGCTGGACCACCGTCGGGATTCGGCACCGCCGGCGTCGCGCGAGTGGCGCGAACGGCGGGAGTCGCCGGGGTCACAGGCCGGTTATCGAGGCCGACCGCCTCACCACGTACATGAGTCGCGCGCCGCGCCATCGCCGCCGCCACTTTGGCCTTGGCAACGTCCGACGCATGCTGGTTCGGCTCGGCAACTTTCGGGGTCTGCGCTGCGAGCAGCGAAGGCACCAGCAGGGTCGCGCCGACCAGCAGTATCCGCTTCATCATCACTACCTCCATCGTGCTTGTGAGCGCAGCGCCTGCTCGGCCCGCGCGAGCTCCCGGGACATATCGCGCAGCAGATCCCAGGCAGCCGGCATCAACGAATATTCAGGAGCGTCAAACCACAGCTGGGAGAATGTGTCCCGCACGACCCGATCGGCCGCCGCGCCATCCATTAGAATGCCATACGCTTGCGCATACAGTGAGCTGCGGTGACGCCGTTCCAACTCCACCAGCGCGGTGGAATCCCGCTTCGCGATCCGCTGCATCAGCACGGAGTCCGGAACGGGGTCCGGCTGGGATGGAAGCCGGGGTTCTAGCAGTGCGGTCATGGCTCGGTAAAGATTCGACGGGGGGGCGGGAGGTAACGCAGGTCACATTGAAACGCCCCGGCAGTTACCAAACTCGTACGCGCCCACTCTTTAGCGGAGAAACCGGTTGCGTCCTGGAACTGAGGCGCCCCGCGACGGCGATATCGTGCGCGCAGTGCTGGCGGGTGACCGCGAGCGCTACGCCATGCTGGTGGATCGCTATCGCGATCGCTATGCGCGCTACGCGGCGCGGATGCTTGGGTCGGCCGATGCGGCGGAAGATGCCGTGCAGGACGCGTTCGTACGGGCGTACGATCAGCTGGCGCAGTGCAAGGATCCCGACAAGTTCGTCGGGTGGTTCTTCCTGATCCTGCGCAACCGTTGCTTCGCCGAGCGCCGCCGGAACCGGACCTCGGCGCCGATCGAGGCGGCCGATGCCGTCGCGGCCGCGGATCGCGCCGATGGTGGGGCGGAGACGGCCGAGCGGCGCCAGGCGCTGCAGCAGGCGCTGCTCGAGCTGACGCCCGATCAGCGGGAAGTGTTCGTCCTGAAGCACGTCGAAGGCATGTCGTATGGCGAAATCGCCGAGCAGTTGAGCACGTCGGTGGCGTCGTTGAAAATGCGGATGCACCGCGCTTACGATAAACTGCGGGAACAGCTACGGGACCAGACATGAGCGGACGCGGCGAACGCGACTTTCATCCTTTGGTGAAGCAGCTGCTGGACGGCGACATTACGCTCGCCGACCTGCCGGCGGAGCTGCGCGCGGAAGGGCAGGCGGCGCTGCGCCTGCTCGCCGCCGTCGACCGGCGTCCCGTACAGCTGCCCGGCGTGACCGCCCGGGTCCTGGCCGCCATCGCTGACCCGCGTCGCAAGTTCTGGCGCCGCGTGCTCGAGCCCCGCGAGATTCGCGTTCGTGTTCGCCCCTGGCTGTTGGTGCCCACGCTCGCCGCCGCCGCCGCGATGGTCCTGTTACTCGGTCGCCCCCGCCCCGATCCTTCATCGCCGTCCGCGAGCCCCGTGGCGCTGGTGACCGTTCGGTTTGTGCTCAGCGCCCCCGATGCGCACGATGTCGCGCTTGCGGGCACATTCAATCAATGGAACGCCAAGGTGACCCCGCTCGTGCGCACTGACGGCGGTGTCTGGACCGCAACGATGAACCTGCCCGCGGGCGAGCATCAGTACGCGTTCGTGGTTGACGGCGCGCGCTGGATCCCGGATCCCGCGGCACCGGCGGTGGACGACGGGTTCGGACGCCGTAACAGCGTCCTCACGCTCTGATGCTGACGAGCCTCGCACTCCCACTCGCGCTGTTCACGATGCAGCAGCCGGCGATCGCGGATCGCCTGGCAGGCCGTGTGTCGCCGGACATCGCCGCGCTCGCGGCCGAGCTTGGGACCGCAGCGGCCGCGCGCGGCTTGCCGATCGATCCGCTCATTCAGAAAGCAATCGAAGGCAGCGCGAAAGGCGTTCCGTCCGAGCGTGTCGCCAGCGCCATGCGGCTCGTCGTCACTCAGCTGGACGCATCGGCGGGCGCGATGCGGGAAGCCGATGCCGTTCTTGCCCGAGATACCGTGGCGATTGCGGCAGGGGCGTTCGCGATCACGGCAGGGCTGAGCGGCCGCGACGTGGCGACGCTGGCTCGCAGCGGTGCACCGTCTAGAGATGTGATCGTAGGGCTGCGCGTGGCCGGCACCCTGGCCGCGCTCGGCGTCCCTTCGGCTGAGACAGTCTCACTTGTGAGCACGACATTGCAGGCGGGCCGGCCCGCGGGCGAGCTGTTAGCGCTGCCGGGACAAGTCCGGGCGGAGATGGCGAAGGGCGTTGGTCCGGCACAGGCGGCGGCCGGTCTGGCGCGCGCCGCCGCAGCGCAATCACACCGTGGCCCACCGCCGGGACGAGGCCAGCCACCGACCCGTCCTGCGCCGCCGCCGCACCCCTAGAACCCCGCTACTGCGGCAGGCCGTACACAACCGACAGCGTCAGCTCTTCGACGGTCTCGCGCAATCCATCGGCGTGCAGGGATTCCATCCCGTACCCCAGCCGTCCCCAGAAGCTGCTCGTCGCGCCAAACCGCATCTCGAGTCCGCCGCGGGTGCCTCGGCCGCCTGCCTTGATCGACGGGTTCCCGACGTTGCCGGAGAACACGCCCCACAGCTCGACATAGGTCTGCAGGCGTCCGGGGAGCAAGGTGCCGCGTGCCGTCGCCCGGCCCGTCCAGACCATCCAGCGCTGATCGCTTTCCCCCATCGTAGAGGCGCGCGCGCTCGGGCCTACCCACAGTGACAGCCACGGCAGCGTGCGCACACCGAACAGTGCTTCGCCGCTCACGACATCGCGCGATTCATCCGTGGCGCCCGACTTCGGCTTGATGCTTCCCTCGCCGTAACGAACCCGCACCATGAGGCGATCGCTGACGAGCACGCCCTCGACGCCAAGCAGCCCGCCGGTGAGCCGATCATTCACGTCCGCGACCTGACTCTGGACGAGCTGCTGGCCCGCAAATCCGGTGACGCTGAACCGCACGCGACGGTCTTCCTGCGCCCGCAGCGCGGCGGGGAGCATGGCCAGGATGAGCAGGACGCCGAAGCATTTCATGGCGTCTCCGATGTCACCAGCGACGGAGCGCCGGGTCGGATGATCATGCGCGACTGCCGCATCCGGTCGGCGTTGCGACGGGCGATCTCTTGCGAGTTGCGCTGCCAGGTCTCGCGCAGGTTGCGGTTGTACCGCTCATTCTCGGGCAGCCGCCGGCCGGGATGGTGCGAGAAGAACGCCGCGATTCCTGCGATCGTCACGGCGCCGCCCACCACCAACCGGGCCTTGCTGGCATCCTCGCCCGACGCGACGACGTTCGGCAGCGCCACAATCGCGACACCCGCGACCAGACCGGGAATCAGCGCGCGCACGGCTGCGGAGGAGTTGCCGCGCTCGGGTCGGAACAACGAATCGGGCGGCGCGGGCGGGAGCGGAGCAGTATCAACCGAGGGCCGAGCGAGCTCGATGGGCAGGCGCAGCGTCCAGGTTCCGGCGCTGGCCGGGCCAGCGCGCCCCCCCCGCTCGCGCGGGGTCACGACGATCATGTAGCGGCCTGCGGCCGGGACATTGCCCGAGCCGTCGAGCCCGTTCCAGCGCACATCCACACTATCCCGGATGGTTCCTGAGAAGATCGTCCGGAGCACGCGGCCATCGGCATTCAGCACGTTAGCCGTGACTTCCGGAGCGGTAGACGACCCAAGCCGCACGACGAACGTCTCCGCCCCGGGCCGGATTGCGGTGTCGCCCGAAGCCCGGATCGACACGCTTGGCGCGGTGCGGCGCGCTTCCTGGTACACCGCGGCGACGGACTGCGGGAAGCTCTCGTCGGGCCGGTAGCGCGGATCCAGCAGGATCAGGCGGCGCGCCGCGGCGAGCGCAGAGTCGCGCTGATTCCGCGCCACCTCGGTGGCCGTGAGGAACATCAGCGCGCGCGCCGTACCGGCGTTGGAGAGTGCATCGGCGCCCTCGGCAGCGAGGGCGCGGCGCAGCAGCCACGCGCCGCCGTCGTATTCACGGACTTGATACGCGCGGACACCTTGGTCGAGCAGGGCGTTGGCGGATTGGGCGCGGGCCTGGGCCGGCGCGAGCAGCGCGCACGCGACCAGACCGGCGGCTAGGACTCGATTCACGCGGATCTCCTTCCTACTGCTTTCTCGGCGGGCTACCGCCGGGCGTCGCGACGTTGAAGTCCGCGGCGCTCTCTGCGTTGTTGCCGAACTGCGTCCACGTACCACAGCGACCGGTGACGTCGCATGCGCGGGCCTGCCAATGAAATCCCGTGCCGGTGGCCAGATTGCTGGCCCGGACCGAGATGGTGGAGCCGCGGGGGGCGAAGTCACTGATCTGGGTCGGCGCGCCGCTGAACGGCTGGCTCAGCGGACGCAGCTCGACTTCGAACCGAACCGTTTGCGTGGCGTTCGGATCATCCACCTTGCCGCGAATCACGACCTCGGTTTCGGGAATCGTTTCGCCAACACCGATCTGCGTGCTGCCGTCGTTCCGGAGCTGCCGCAGCTCACGCGCTTCCGACGGAGCCCGCTCGCGGATCAGTGTCAGCGTGAGCTGTCCCGCCGCTCCCGGCGCTGTGCTGGTCGCCTCGATGAGGTAGTGGCCGCTCGAGTTGATCGGATAATCCATGATGCAGGCCGTGCCGAATTCGCCCGGACACTCGTCATTCTGCGCCAGCACGTTGCCGGCCCCGTCGGTGAAGATCAGGTACGCGTTAAACTCGGCCGTCATCCGGATCGAAATCACATCGCCGGCGCTCGCGTTGAAGCCGTAGAGGTTGGCGAAGCTCCCAGGGCGGTGCGGCGCGTCGCAATCGCTTGCGCTCAGTGTTCCCGTCCGCACGACGTCGGGATCGAGCGAGTCCTCGTTGCAGCCCTTCTTCGTGATCGTGAGCTGGACCGGCACGACGACCGGACTGCCCACGGCGCCGGGCGCCGACACCGTCACTTGTCCGGTGTAGGTGCCAGCGGCGAGCCCGCGCGGGTCGACCCTGACGCGCAGCGTCGACGGAGCCAGGCCGGCCAGGGGGCTGAGCGAGATCCACGACGCATCCGCGCCGGCAAACCAGGCGAGCGTTCCGCCGCCCGAATTCGAGATCGCCAGATCGAAGTCCTGCTGGTCGTTGGCCCGCTCCTCCGCGGTCGCGCTGATCGACGGCGGCGACACATTGAGTCCAGGCTGCGTGATACCGAATGTCACGGGCACCTTGACGGACCCGTTCGTCGCTTCAGGCGACGTGAATACGATCGTGTCGCTGTAGATGCCCGGCGGCAGCCCGTTGGGGTCGAGCGTGACGACGACATCCTCGGGCGCGCCGCCCGCGGTCTTGGAGAGGCCGACCCACGGCTGCGTCTTGCTCGCTGTCCACGTAACCGAGCCATTCCCGGAGTTGGTCACGCGCAGCGTCCGCGTGCTCGGTGCCGTGGTCCCTGCCGGGACGGTGTCGCCGATCGAGCTGGGGCTGACGGCGAGACCGGGGGCAAGCACCGTCAGGGTGACGCTCACGTGTGCCGGGCTGCCGAGCGCGCCTGGCGCGCTGATCACGATGTCCTCGGTGTACGTGCCACGCTCGAGTCCCGCGCTGTTGATCGTCACGCCGAGCGAAGCGTCGCCGTTCCCGGACGTCGCATTGAGCGAGAGCCACGATCTGTCCTCGCTCGCAATCCAATCAAGCCGGCCGGTGCCGCTGTTGATGATCTGAATCGTCTCGTTGAACACTGCGCCGCTGCCGAGGCTGGTGGAGCGGGTGATGGTGGTCGGACTGACATTCAGGCCGGGGCGCTGAACCACGAACGTCACGGGAATGATCGTGACCTGGGTATCCGCGGCGCTCCTGGCGGTGACGGTCACATCGGCCTCGTAGGTGCCGGGGCCGAGGTCATCCGGATCGAGCGTGATTGTGAGCGTTCCGGGCACATCGCCTTCGCTCGGCTCGAGCCTGATCCAGGCGGACCGGTCGGATGCCGTCCAGGTGAAGGTCCCGCCGCCGTCGTTCGTGATCGCCACGTGTGCCTGCCGCGTCTCGTTCGAATGCGCGCGCGCGGTATCCTCGATTGCGGTCGGCGTCACGGTCAGCACCGGGCGCGGCAGGTTCGTTGGCTTGAGCAGCATGTCCAGCCGGCAGGCGACCGACAGCGCGAGCAGTGCCAGGGAGCCGAGCAGGTACGGATGACGCAGACGATGGCGCATCAGGGTGTACCGGAATCATCGTCACCGCCACCGCGGCGGCGACGCATGGTCACTTCGATCTTCTGCGGGCTGTTCTTCGCGCCGGGAGACGTGATGATGATCGTCTCCTTGTGGGTCCCGAAATAGGACAATCCCTCGTTGCTGGCTCTGATCGCCAGCGCGCTCGGCGCCGTACCGGTGGTATCGCTTTCGAACGTCAGCCAGCCGGCGTGATCCTCAGTGGACGCGAACCAGACGAGCGGTCCCGTACCTTCGTTCGTCACGTAGATCGTGTCGTGGTACACGGTGTTGCTGGTGCTGGGCCGAAAATCGAAATGGCCGGGGTCGACCTCGAGGACCGGCTGTTGAATCAGGAAGTTGACGAACACCATGGCCTGATTGTCTGCGTCGTCGTCCTCTCGCAGCGTTACGGCGCCGCGGTGCAGTCCGGGCGTCAGCTCCTTGGGGTTGAGCGAGACCTTGAGGGTCGCGCGCGACCCGCCGCTGGCGGGAGACACGTGAATCCAGTCGTCGTCGGTGCTGGCCGCCCACCGGCCACCGTTCGTGACGGAGACATCCGTCTCGCGCGGCGTGCTGGTCCCGGCGATGGCGGAGTCACGCACCAGCGATGGAACGACAATGATCACGCCGCCGCCGTCGCCGCCCGCCCCGGTGCTGGCGCTGCTCAGTAACTTGCTGATGTGGCAACCATTTACAGCGAGACCACTGAGCAGCACCACAAAGGCTGCCGCCAATGACACGACGACGGGCCCGAACCAATGCTGGGTCCTGCGAGGGGTAGCTCTCATCCGCTTGTCCAAAGGGGTGGAGAGCAATAAGCGGGCCAAGTACCGGAAGGCTGTAAAACCCCCGATCGCCTCGAATTTGGGCTTCCGGCGGCTCGACGCTGCGCGCGAATTGAAGCGCGCTACCGAAGGGGTTAAGTTTCCCGAACAACAGTCGCAGTCCGTGGTGAGTTGCGGCCTATTGCAGCCACGTTAAACAAGTCGCTAAAAAGCCGGGGGTATCCCCCTCGTCCGTATTGGCGACGGGGGCTTTTTTTTTAGAATGACGGACCGAACGCAACGTCTCACCGCCCTTCGCGCTGGCGTAGCACAGCGCATCCTCGTCCTCGACGGCGCCATGGGGACGATGATCCAGTCGTACGCCCTGGACGAAAAGGACTTTCGCGGTGACCGGCTGCGCGCGCATCCCAAGGACCTGCGCGGCAACAACGACCTGCTCACCCTCACCCGCCCCGACGTCATCGCGGAAATCCATCGTGGCTACCTCGAGGCGGGGGCCGATCTGCTCGAGACCAACACCTTCAACGCGCAGGTGATCTCACAGAGCGACTACGGGACTGAAGCGCTGGTATACGAGCTGAATGTGGCCGCGGCGCGGCTCGCCCGCCGCGAGGCCGACGCCATGACGGCGCGAACGCCTGAGCGGCCGCGCTTCGTGGTCGGCGTCCTCGGGCCGACGAACCGCACGGCATCGCTCTCGCCTGACGTGAACGACCCCGGTTTCCGTAGCGTCACCTTCGCGCAGCTGGTCGCCGCCTATCGCACCCAGGCCGAAGGCCTGCTCGAGGGGGGGGCGGACCTCCTCATGGTCGAGACGGTCTTCGACACGCTGAATTGCAAGGCCGCGCTATTCTCGGTGCGCAGCTTCCTGGACGAACGCGGGCTCGACGTCCCACTGATGGTGTCGGGCACGATCACCGACGCGAGCGGCCGGACGCTGTCGGGGCAGACGGTCGAGGCGTTCTGGAACTCGGTACGCCACGCCGATCTGTTCACGGTCGGCCTGAACTGCGCGCTGGGGGCCGCGCAGCTGCGGCCCTACGTCGAGGAGCTGTCGCGTCTCGCAAACATCCGCGTCAGCTGCCATCCCAACGCCGGTCTACCGAACGCGTTTGGCGGCTACGACCAAACGGCGGCCGAGATGGCCGCGCTGCTCGGTGACTTCGCTCGATCGGGGTTCGTCAACATCGTCGGCGGCTGTTGCGGTACGACGCCGGCGCACATTCGGGCGCTCGCCGACGCGGTGGCGGGCGTACCACCCCGCGTCCTGCCGGAGGTCGCGCCGATCTGCCGACTGTCGGGACTCGAGCCCCTGAACATCCGGCCCGACACACTGTTCGTGAACATCGGCGAGCGCACGAATGTGACCGGCTCGTCGCGGTTCGCCGGTCTGATCAAAGCGGGGAACTACGAGGCCGGGCTCGAGGTCGCGCGTCACCAGGTCGAGAACGGCGCGCAGATCATTGATGTGAACATGGACGAGGGGATGCTCGACGCCTCGGCTGCGATGGAGCGGTTCCTGCGGCTCGTTGCTGCGGAGCCGGACATCGCCAAAGTACCGGTGATGGTGGATTCCTCGCGCTGGGACGCGCTCGAGGTCGGGCTCCAGAATCTCCAGGGGAAGGGGATCGTCAACTCGATCAGTCTCAAGGAAGGCGAGGCGGAGTTCCTCGCCAAGGCGCGGCTGGTGCGTCGCTACGGCGCCGCGGTCGTGGTGATGGCGTTCGACGAGCAGGGCCAGGCCGACACCGCGGACCGCAAGGTGGCGATCTGTACGCGGGCGTACCGTCTCCTGACCGAGCAGGTCGGATTCCCGCCTGAGGACATCATTTTTGATCCCAACATCTTCGCGGTGGCGACCGGGATCGAAGAACACAACACGTACGCCATCGCGTACCTCGATGCCGTCCGCCGGATCAAGGAGACCTTGCCGCGCGCCCTGGTGAGCGGCGGCGTGAGCAATCTGTCGTTCGCGTTCCGCGGCAGCGCTCACGTCCGAGAGGCGATGCACTCGGCGTTTCTGTACCACGCGATCAAGGCGGGTATGGACATGGGCATCGTCAACGCTGCGCAGCTCACCGTCTATGAAGACATCCCGCCCGACGTGCTCGTGCTGGTCGAGGATGTCCTGTTCAACCGCCGTCCCGACGCCACCGAGCGCCTGACCGCGCTTGCCGAGCAGCACCGCGAGAGCACGGTCGTCACACGAGCCGATGCCGCGTGGCGTTCGCTGCCGGTGATCGAGCGTCTGCGCCACGCGCTGGTCGAAGGCATCATGGACCACGTTGAGGCCGACGTTGAAGAGGCACGGCGCAAAGCCGCTCAGCCGATCGACGTCATCGAAGGTCCGCTGATGGACGGCATGAACGTCGTGGGCGATCTGTTCGGCGCGGGCAAGATGTTCTTGCCGCAGGTCGTAAAGAGCGCTCGCGTGATGAAGAAAGCGGTCGCCTACCTCGTGCCGTTTCTCGAGGCGGAGCAACGCGCCGCCGGTGGAGTGCGGCGCGCCGGCAAGGTCGTGCTGGCCACGGTCAAGGGAGACGTGCACGACATCGGCAAGAACATCGTGGGCGTGGTGCTGCGCTGTAACAACTATGAAGTGATCGACCTCGGCGTGATGGTGCCGGCGCAGACGATTCTCGACACGGCGCGCACGGAAGGCGCCGACGTGATCGGCCTGTCGGGTCTGATCACGCCCTCGCTCGACGAGATGGTACGGGTCGGCAAGGAGATGAGCCGTCAGGGGTTTACGCTGCCGCTGCTCATCGGCGGCGCGACGACGTCGCGGGCGCACACAGCGGTCAAGATCGCACCGGGCTACACCGGCCCGACGATTCACGTGCTCGATGCATCCCGCGGCGTGGGCGTCGTCAGCCAGCTGCTCTCGGCCGAGCGCCGCGACGCCTACTTGGGCGAGGTCGGCGCCGAGTACGAGCGTCTGCGCGCCGAACACGGGTCGCGCGATGCCGACCGCGTGATCCTGCCGCTCGCCGAGGCGCGGCGGCGGCGTCTGCAGCTCGACTGGTCCGCGTACGAGCCGGCCCGGCCCTGCAGCCCGGGGATCACCGCGTTCGACGACTACCCGCTCGCTGAGCTCGTCCCGTACATCGACTGGACGCCGTTCTTCCAGGCGTGGGAGTTGAAGGGGAGCTACCCGGCGATTCTGGAAGATTCGACGGTCGGCGATGCCGCCAAGAAGCTCTTCGCCGATGCGCAGGTGCTCCTCAAGCGTTTCGTGGCCGAGCGGCTCGTGCGGGCGCGAGCGGTGTTCGGCCTCTTTCCCGCGAACACGGTCGGGAACGACGACATCGAGGTTTACGCCGGCGAGGATCGCTCGCGCGTGCGTGCGGTGTTGCGCGGCCTGCGCCAGCAGATGGAGAAGGGCCCTGGTCGCCCAAATCTCTGCCTCGCGGACTACATCGCCCCTAAGGACAGCGGCAAGCGCGACTGGGTGGGCGCGTTCGCCGTCACGGCGGGGATCGGCCTCGACGCGGTGTGCGCCGCGTTCGAGAAGGACAACGACGATTACTCGAGCATCCTGGCGAAAGCGTTGGCCGACCGCTTGACCGAAGCGCTCGCCGAGCGGCTGCACGAGCGTGTGCGGACGGAGTTGTGGGGGTACGCACCCGATGAGCGGAACGACGTCGCGACGCTCGTGGCGGAGCGGTACCGCGGGATTCGCCCGGCACCGGGGTACCCCGCGTGTCCCGACCACACCGAGAAGCGGACGCTCTTCGACTTGCTCGACGTGACAGGCGCCACGGGCATCACGCTGACGGAGTCGTGCGCGATGCTGCCTGCGGCGTCGGTGTCGGGCTGGTACTTCGCGCATCCGGACGCCAAGTACTTCGGCCTGGGGCGCATCGGACAGGATCAGGCGACGGACTACGCTGCTCGCAAAGGCATGACCACGGAGGAAGTGGAGCGGTGGCTGGCGGCGAACTTGGCGTACACGCCGTGAGGCTTTAGGTTGGGCTCATGAGTCATGCTGAGATCCGCATCACCGCAGAGCCGGTGGACAATCACCGCTGCAAGTTCGTCGTGAGCCAGCCGCTGCACGCGGCGGGCGTACGGCGCTTCGGGTCCGCCGACGAGGCGAAGGGATCGCCGCTGGCGGAAGCGATCTTCGCGATTCCCGCAGGCGGCGTCACCGAGGTGATCGTTTCGAGCAACATCGTCACGGTCGTCAAGGACAATCCCGCGCCGTGGCAGACAGTGGGGAAGGCGGTCGGCGCGGCGATTCGCGCGGCGGCCGCGTCTGGCATCCCTCCGGTGGCCGCGAAGGCCGCCCCCACCACCGCGGCCGGCACCGTCGACGATGACGCGCTGTACGAGCAGGTCGCCAAGGTGTTCGAAGAGCAGGTGAACCCGATGGTCGCACGCCACGGCGGTCGCGTCGAGCTGATCGACGTGCAGGACGCCGTCGTGATGCTGCGCATGGGCGGCGGATGCCAGGGGTGCGGCATGGCGGACGTCACGTTGCGCCAGGGGATCGAAGGGATGCTCGCGCAGCTGGTCCCCGACGTGCGCGGCATCGTCGACATCACCGATCACACCACGGGCTCCAACCCCTACTTCCAGGCCTCCAAGAAATAGTCACGACGCCTCGGCTGCTGCTGTTGCTGCCGACCACGACGTACCGCACCGCGGCATTCGTGGCAGCCGCACGGCGCATCGGCGTGGAACTGACCGTGGCGTCGGAACGCCCGAGCACCCTCGAGGCTGCCAATCCCGCCGCTCTGCTGACGCTCGACTTTCAGAATCCGGCCCGGGCGGCGGAGGCCGTGGGCGCGTTCAGCGCGCAGCATCCGATTCAGGGCGCCGTCGGCGTGGATGACGAGACCGCGATCGTCGCCGCGGCGATCGCGGAGAGGCTCCAGCTCAAGGGGAACCCGGTGCACGCGGCCGAAGCGGCGCGCGACAAGTACGCGCAGCGCCGGCGGCTGGCTGAGGCAGGCGTGCCGATTCCGAAGTTCGCGTTGCACCAGCTGGCGGAGGACCCACAGCGGGTCGCCCGCGCGGTGACCTACCCCTGCGTGCTGAAGCCGCTGCGGCTCTCGGCCTCGCGCGGGGTGATTCGGGCGGACGGGCCCGATGGCTTCGTCAAGGCGCACGCGCGCCTCACCGCCATCCTCTCGGCCCCGGACGCGGCCGCCTGCGGTGAGCCCGCGCGCCAGTATCTCGTAGAGGAGTTCGTACCGGGTTACGAAGTCGCGCTCGAGGGTCTGCTGGTGAATCGGCGCCTGCACGTGCTCGCGCTCTTCGACAAGCCTGACCCGCTCGATGGACCGTTCTTCGAGGAAACGATTTACACCACGCCGTCACAGGTTCCCGCCGGCCTTCAGACCGCGATCACTCAGTGCGCCGAGCGCGCGGTGCGGGCGCTGGGCCTCACGGAGGGCCCGGTGCATGCGGAGCTGCGCTACAACGAACGAGGCCCGTGGTTGATCGAAATGGCGGCTCGGCCGATTGGCGGCCGGTGTTCTGCAGTGCTGAGATTTGGGAGTGTATCCCTTGAAGAGATTATCCTGCGGCATGCGCTGGGAATGTCCCTGCCATCGCTCGAGCGCGAGCGGCACGCTGCAGGCGTCATGATGATTCCGATCCCCGCTGCGGGCGCGCTGCAGGAAGTTCGCGGTGTCGCGGCGGCGAAAGCAGTGCCGCTGATCGAGGACGTGCAGATCACCGCGCATCCGGGCGAACGGCTGGTGCCGTTCCCCGAAGGCTCGCGGTATCCCGGATTCATATTTGCGCGGGGAGATTCACCGGCGGCAGTCGAGTCGGCGCTGCGCGCCGCGCATCGCTGCCTCGAATTCGTCCTGGGCTAAACCGCTTCGGCCACGACCTCGAGCCAGTGGCGCGGCACGCGGTCCATCTTGAGCTCTTCCATCGTGCGCTTCAATCCGATCTGCAGCGCCTCCGAGCCCTCCTCCAGCGGCACCCCAGGCAACGCGCCCTCGATGAACAACGAGAACCGTCCGATGTCGGCGAGACTTTCGGCGGTCATCTCGATGCGGAGCAGCTCGACGGTGGTCGGGCGAAAGCCCGCCTCCTCGAGCGCAGCCTTGTACTCATCGGCTGACAGCCACTCCATCGCGGCGCTGTGCCCGTTGTGCTTGACTTCGATTCCCTTTTCTCGCAGGACCTGAACCGAACGCACGATCCAGCGCCGCCAGAAGCCGCTCGTGCCTTCGACGTAGGCGCCGTTGAAGAACGTGCTGTTGAACGCGAGCAGGCCCCCCGGCTTCAAGACGCGCCGGATCTCCTTCAGCACCTGCTTCTTGTCGGGCATCAGGTGAATGGCGTTGAGGAAGACGACCGTGTCCGCCGACTTCACGAGCTTGGACAGCCACTCGGCGCTGCCCTGCTTGAACTCCGCCCATTTCGAAGAAATCGCCGCCTGTGCCTTCGCAAGCGCGGACGGCGAGGGATCCACTCCGATGACACGCGGTGGCGGCTGCTGATCACGCACGCGCTCGATAATCAGCTCCGTCACGGCGCCGGGGCCGCAGCCCAGGTCGACGATGACCTGGCGGCCCGGGCTGATCACCCGCTCGAGGATCCAGCGGTTGACGTGCTGGAAGAACGGGTGACGCGTGAACGGCGTGAACGAAAACCGGTCGTCGTCTGCTGACGGAGTGATTGCGGTCACATCTTATGGATTCCTAGCGGACCCAGATGGACGTCGAGGTTGTGGTTGACCCGGTACCCGACGACGCCATTCACGTCCAGATCAGCGGCGTTGCCGGAGTAGACCTCTTTCCCGTTCACCATGAAGCGGACCTTGCCGCCGCGGGACTCGATGCTCAGCTCGTTCGACGCCTCACCGCTCGCACCCTTCACGACGGCATCGCTCGCCGTCCACTCGACCACGGCGGTCGGGCGCGTCGTATAACTCGCGCGACGCCGGATGCTGTACATGCCGTCGGTCGGGCGGACGAGGAAGTACGTGTAGGTCTGCGCCGAGTCAGCGAGATTCTTGCCGCCGATGAAAATGCCGAAGGCTTCAGGATGGGCAGGGGCCTTCATCTGGATCATCTTGGCGACGACGTGGTAATTGCCCGACACCGTGTCCTGATCACGCCAGTAGATCGCGGCTGGCCCGACGGTCGTGTGAAGTCCACCCGCGCCCATGGTCGTGAATTTGATGTTGGCGAGCGGCGCGGGCTGGCCGGTCTGCCGGTTGGGCTCGGTACGCACGTTCCAACCGGGGGGGAAGGTCCCGCCACCGGCAACGGTGCGGTCAGGGTCGTTTCCCTGTGCGGCGAGAGCTGTTGCGGACAACGCGATCGCGCAGACGGCAGACACGAGACGCATAGATGTCATTAATACCCCCTAGTTCCGATTTTGGCGGCGTAAGTGACGGCGCAGAACCGTTATAGTCAAGAGCGACGGTCGGCGAGGTCGTGGACGGTGTCCAAGTCCACAATTTTGAGCTTGCGTTTGCCCATCGGCAGGCTGATGTCCACCTTCTGCCCGACCTTCCCTCCCAGCAACGCCTTCCCGAGGGGGGAGGCCATGGAGACCGGCATTTCTGCGCCGTCGTCGCCTCCCTCGATGAACTCGCCGAGCGTCAGCGCGTACACCTCTTTTTTCCTGGTGTCGAGGTCCTCCACCGTCACCCGGGAGCCGAATCCGACGCGGTCGCGCGGGATGTCCTGCTCCCGCACGTCCGACAGCTTCGACAACCGCAGGCGTAGATGATGTACCCGCGCCTGAGCGAATTGCTGCCGCTCCAGCGCCGCCTTGTACTCGGAGTTCTCGCGCAGGTCGCCGTGCGCGCGCGCCTTCTCGATCTCCTTGGGCAATACAAAGGAGATCTCGTGGTTCAGTCGTTCGACCTCGGCTTGGAGCTTTTGCTTGAGTGCGTCGATCACGCAGGAAACTTACGGTGGGGGACGAGGGTGGCGCTACGCATTATGACCTGTTGGGCGCGCACGCTTGCCCCCTCGAAGCGGTGCGCCATCTTCCCCTGACATGCGGACCTACCATGACCTGAAAGACCCTGACCGCTCTGGTCTTCCCCAGCAGATCGCGGCGCAGCGGCAGCGGGTAAGCGATCGGTTGGCCGGCGTCCGGGAGATCGTGGCCGTCATGAGCGGGAAGGGCGGGGTGGGCAAGAGCTACGTGACGGCCCATCTGGCCCGGGCGCTGGCGCGGGGTGGGCAGGCGACGGGGGTGCTCGATGCCGACCTGAACGGGCCCACCATTCCCCGGATGCTCGACGTGCCCACCGCGGTGCGGGTCTCCGCCGGTCAGTGGGTCGAGCCCGTGCTCGGGGCCGATGGCGTTCGCTGCATCTCGATGGCGCTGGTTCTGGAGAACGGCGCCCCGCTGTCGTTTCGGGGTCCGGTGGCCGAGTCCTTCGTGTGGCGCGGAGCGATGGAAGCCGCGGCGCTGCGGGAGTTTCTCGGGGACGTCGCCTGGGGGCCGCTCGACATCCTGCTGCTCGATCTCCCGCCCGGCGTGCAGCGCTACGTGGAGCTGTGCGACATCCTCGGCGCCGCGCCGCCGGTGCTTACGGTGACGATTCCGACGCCCGAGTCGCGCGACGCCGTGCGGCGCGCGATGCGTGCCGCGGTGGAACGGGGATCTCAGCTGCTCGGCATCGTCGACAACATGGTGGATGGCCACTACCAGGGAACCGCCGCGAACGATCTGGCGGCAGAGTTCGCGACGCAGGTGCTCGCGCGCGTGCCGTGGAACCCCTCGCCCGAGGTCTGGGACGCGTTGGGAAAGCGCATGGCGCACTCATGAAGTTCCTGTGCGTTGAATGCGACCAACAGATGGCATTCGGGGAGCGCCAGCTTCCCGGCGACGGCACGCTCGCCGCGACGTTCAAGTGTCCCAAGTGCGGGCGCGTGGTCGCGATGCTGACGAATCCGATGGAGACGCAGCTCGTGTCCTCACTCGGCGTGGAAATCGGCGGCCGCACCGTGCCGGCCGAGCCGTTTGAGATGATCAACTCGATGGTGACGACGGGCGGGCGGGCCGACGGGCTGACGGGCGGCCCATCCTGGTCCGCGGAAGCGCAGGAGCGTCTGACGCGCGTCCCAAGCTTCGTGCGCGGCATGGTGAAGAAGATCTATGCGGACTACGCGAAGGAACGCGGCATCACCGAAATCACGCCCGCCGTCATGGACACGGCGCGTTCGGAGTTGGGGTTGGAGGGAATGTGAAGCTGTTGCTGATGCTGCTTCTGGTTGCGCAGGGCAAGCCGGCGCCACCACGACGTACCGCGCTGAACCTGTTCGCGCACCCGGGTGCGGTCCTCGAAGCGAATCGGGTCATTTGCGGTCTCGACAACGTGGGCCAGTTATGCGCCTCGTTCGCGTCCTCGCCGATCGGCGGCGGCGCGTTCTGGCCCAAGGGCACGCCGGACCAATACATCTTCAACTCGGGCCTTCAGATGGCCGCCCTGATTCCGGCCGGTGCAGGCTTCGCGTGGGCGGGCGATACGATCGGCGCGTTCTTCTTCGATCCGCGCGGTGATCAGAGCCACGGCTCCCCCCGCTCGGACGTGTTCAATTCACGAGACAGCGCCGATGCAGTCAATTGGCCCAATGGCGCCGTGATCCGCGACGCGACGACATTCGACGCGCGACTGATCGGGCGAAATTTCGCGTCCGAACAGGACCTGTGGATGCGCTACTGGGAAGGATCTCCGCACTTGATCGGCGGTCGCCCGCACCCGATGGGCGTGCTGGTCGATCAACGTCTGCTCGCGTGGAATTATCCGACCGGTAACCAGGACGTCTTCTACGTGGTCGCTACGTTGTACAACGTGACTGCTCGCACTGCCGGAGTGTATGCGAATCCTACCATCCCTCCAGAGCTCCAATCCGAGGTCGCTGCCGCGGGGCGCGAATTCCAGGACAGCGCCGAGCAGGCATTCGCGCTAAGCATCCCCGATGGCGGCTACGCGCTCGACAGCATGTACGTGCAGCTCGGCATGGATCACGACATCGCCGTTTTTAACCACAACTACGGAACGGCGAGTGTGCCGTTTGGGATCGGAATCGGGTATACCGGCACGTTTCTCCCCGAGGTGGGCTGGGTCCTCCCGCCGGACCCCTTCGGCGCGCCCCCGTTTGCCGCGGCCCCCGGATTAGTCGGCAC
The DNA here is from genome assembly GCA_035710265.1 of Gemmatimonadales bacterium. Lineage (GTDB taxonomy): Bacteria > Gemmatimonadota > Gemmatimonadetes > Gemmatimonadales > GWC2-71-9 > 20CM-2-65-7. The sequence goes on from DASTDR010000331.1 coordinate 17,665, forward strand.
CACGTTCCTGAGGAGCCCGGCGCCGTTCGCGATGTTCACGAACACGACCGGCGGTGGGTCGTTTCCGGACCCGGTCGGCGTCGCGCTGTTGTGGCGACGGATGTCGGGGAATCTGCTTCCCACAGACACGCAGTGTACGTTTGCCGATCCCGCCGTCGCGCGCGCCCGCCACGTGTGCTTCCTCGTACAGGTGCAGATCGACAGCCGCTACCAGATGTCCACCGGGCCGTTCAGTCTCGCGCCAGGTGAGGCCAAGACGCTCGTGATGGCCTACATCTTCGCGCCGCCGCTCGACACCGCCACTGCCTATGTGGGCGGCGATCTGAAGCCGGAGATCCCGTTCACGGGAGACTCGATCGCGCTCGACACCACGAAGATTCGCGCGATCGAGCGCGTGGCAGGGTGGCGCACCCAGAGCGACCTCTCCGGCAACGGGGCGATCGAAGCGAACGAGGTCATCGCCGCTCGGCGATCGCTGCTGCACAAGGCGCAGGTCGCTCAGGCGATCGTGGACGCGAAGTTCCTGATGCCGCAGCCGCCCGATACGCCGGAATTCTTCCTGATCCCCGGCGACAACCAGGTCACGATCGTGTGGCAACCGAGCGCCTCAGAAGCAAGTGGCGATCCGTACTTCGCGCTCGCGTCCGACCGCAGCTCGGCGCTGTATGATCCCAACTACCGGCAGTTCGACGTGGAGGGGTACCGGATCTATCGCGGCACCGATCCGCGTTCGCTCACACTGCTCGCGCAGTTCGATCACGACAACACGTCGTTCGTCGACTACACCGGCGCGGTGGCTTATCCCGGCCAGTGCGCGCCCGAGCTGGGGGTCGTCGCCGACTGTCCGGCTGCATTCCCGCCCACGCCCGACACCACGGTCTCGGTAAGCCAACCGGTGTTTCGCCGCATCGTTCAAGTCCCAGAGGGCGGCCGGATCGTCTCGAGTAACGGTCTCGTCACCACGGTCACCGCCGACACGTTTCCCGGACACGGATTCGAGCCGCCGTTCGAAACCGGCGTACCCTTCGCGTTCACCGATTCCACTGCGGTGAATTCGTTTCGCTACTACTACGCGGTGACGGTGTACGACTTCAACTCGATCAGATCGGGACCGTCGTCGTTCGAGTCACCGCGGTTCACCAAGCTCATCACGCCACGTGCGTCGTCGGGGCAGGAAACCGCGGGAATGGTGCAAGCCATGCGCTTGTTGGGAGGCGACGGTTCGACGCTTGACTCGGCCATGTCGCTCCCGGCCATCGACCCGGCCACGGGGGTCTTTTCCGGTCCGATGCCGCCCACCGACGGCCTGGCCCTCGAGTTCACCACCTTCATCCCCGAGCTCCTGGCGAGCGGGAACATCACGGTCACGATCGATTCGATCGCCACCGGAATGGCGGTGCTCGACGTGCTGCCCGGCGCCGAGCGTCCGGCCCTGTATTTTCTCACCTCGGTGAGCGCCGGCCTGACCTCGCATCTTACGCTGCCGCTGCAGATGCGCTCGCCATTCTCCGGCTTTGACGAAGCCACTGCACAGCTGCGGTTCGGGGCGGCGCTGGTTGACTCTGCACAGGCCGCACGTTTCGGTGCTGCACCCGTAACCCAGCTCGCCGCTCAGGTCACGCTGCGAACACCCAATGCGCTCCGGCTCACCAACTGGGGCCGGGGGGACGCAAACGCAATCCCGCCGAATTCGGCATTCAACGGGCCGAGGTGGTGGGTGGGCGCCGGCAACGAGAACACCGCGAATCCGAACGGCGGCGTGTGCGCCCCGTCTACCGGCTTCTGTGCGAACACGTCGCGCGTCCCGAACATCGCGCGCAGTGCGGGGGCGATCTCCGGCGTCACGATCTTCCACGTGCAGTCGTACAACACGATTCCCAATACGCCGGGGCGCATCGTCGAAGCGGCTCTGGCCACGGTGACGCGCGCGGCCGATTTCAAGGTGTTCTGGGGCACGGCCGGGGTCGTCGACTCGGTCATCGACCTGACGCACCGGGTCCGGGTGCCATTCAGTACCCAGGCAGATCCGTCATGGGGCATTCTCACCGAAGCATCGTTCGCGGGAGTCACCGAGGCGCTGACCGGTGACACGAAAAACACCTTGCTCACCTGGTCGGATCTCTTCTGCGTCGAGCCTCTGCCGGTCTACACGCAGCAATGCGGCGGAGCGGCACAGACGCCGGCCGCCCTACAGAACACGGCCACGCTCGGCGCGATCGCGATCCGGGACACGGCCTCGAGCTATGCCGGCACGGCCGCGGCCGGCTACACGGCAACCGGCAATGGCTTCATCTTCTACCTGAACGGCCACTTCTTCCTGATGCAGATGACATCGCTCCCCGCCGCGGGAACGGTCTGGAATGCCCGCTTCTATGCCGGCACCGTGACCGGCTCGGCGGCGCAGGGGAACTTCGCGTTCGTCCCGGCGGTACGGCCACCGAATGTGCCGGGCCTGCGCGCCCAGATCAGCTTCCAAGGGTCGGAGCTGAATGCGGTGGCCACGACCGATTCCATGCTCGACAAGATCCACACCGTGCCCGATCCCTTCTATTTGATGAGCGGATTCGAGGTGTCGCCCGACACGCTGCAGCTCAAGTTCGTGCATCTGCCCGCCATGGCGATCGTGCGCATCTATTCGCTGTACGGCATCCTCGTCAACGTGCTCACCAACAACGATCCCACCGGCGGCGGGGAGCTCACCTGGGACTTGAAGAGCCGCTCCGGCAAACAGGTCGCCTCGGGCGTGTACTTCTACCACGTCGAAACGATGGATCACAAACGCCGCGTTGGGCGGTTCACCATCGTGTCGGGCAAGCGCAATCAGTGAGCGACTTCGAAGAGCGCCACGTCGGCGATCTCCGGGTCCGGATCGATCGGACCCTGTGCGTCGGATTCGGCGACTGCATCACGGAAGCGGGCGAGGCGTTCGTCCTGGACGACGACGGCGTGGCGGTGTTCGTGCGGCCCGAGGCGGTCGAGCGCGAACGATTGTTGCGCGCGTGCGACGCCTGCCCGGTGGATGCGATTACGGTTTGGAACGAAGCCGGGAGCCAAATCGTCCCGTCGACCTTGTGAACAAGTTCCTTGACAGCCCCTGACCTCGCCTGCATATCCCTTTACTCGTACGGCATCCACACCGACATCCAGCGTTTTTGACCCGCTCGAGCGGCGTCACTCGGGGAGGTAGCGGTGTACCGCGAGATTTTCGTTCCCGTCGACAACTCGCAGCACTCCGACTGGGCCGTGGATCGGGCGATCGAGATGTGCCGGAAGACAGGCGGCCGGATCACCGGTAACCATGTCTACGCCGCCCGCCTCCACGATGTGCGCTTCCGCCAGCTCGAGACCGGCCTCCCCGCCCAGTTCCAGACGCCCGAAGAAATCAAAAAACAGCGCAAAATCCACGACAAGCTGATCGAGAAAGGGCTGCAGCTGATCGCCGACAGCTTTCTGGATCAGCTCGGCAAGCGGTGTGAAGCGGCGGGCGTCGCGCTGACGCGGCAGCTGCTCGAAGGCATCAACTACGAAGAAATCGTCAACGAAGTGAACCGCGGCGCCGGCAGGCTGCCGGGATTGATCGGCTTCGATCCCAACCGCGCGGCCGGCTACGACGGCGGCGACAAGGTCCGCAGCGACGTCAAGCTCGGTGAAAACGGTCGGCTCGTCGCCGAAGACGAAGACGCGGCAGCACGGCTGGTCGGCTCGTCGGGACGGCAATACGACCTGCTCGCGCTCGGCGCGCACGGGCTGGGACGGCAGCAGTTCTCCCAGCTCGGTGGTGTAGTGGCTCGCGTATTGCGCGGCGTCGAGAAAGATGTGTTGATCGTCCGCGATCAGCAGCCGCTCACCGGCGGGCGCTTCATGGTCTGCGTCGACGGCTCGTCCTACAGCTACAAGGCCATGAACGCAGCGCTCGAGCTGGCCCACGAATTCGGCGCGTCGCTGTACGTGTGCAGCGCGTTCGACGTCGAATACCATCACGTCGTCTTCCACAACATCAAGGACGTGCTGTCGTACCAAGCCTCGAAGGTCTTCAAGTTCGAGGAGCAGGAAGAGCTGCACAACAACATCATCGACAAAGGCCTGCTCAAGCTGTGCCAGGCCAACTTGAAGCGCGCGGAAGTCATGGCGCAGCAGTTCCCCGACGTGCCGATCAAGACGCAGATCCTGATCGGCAAGCCGTTCCAGGTGATTCTCCAGTGGGCGGAGGAAATCAAGCCGACGCTCATGGTCATCGGCCGCCATGGGGCCCACCGCATCGAAGGGACCGATCTCGGCTCGCAGGCCGAAAACCTCCTGCGCGCCGCTCCCTGCTCCCTGCTCCTCGTCGGCGTTGTCGGTGTTCGTCCGGAAGACATTCCCTGGATCGAAGAAGATGGCCAGGCCGGGCTGCCGTGGGCGCCCGAGGCCGAAGTCCGGATCCTGCGCGTGCCGCCGTTCGCGCAGGGTATCGCGCGGCGCGCGGTCGAAGAATACGTGCTCGAGAAAGTGGGCAACGCCGGCCCTCCACCGACCGTGACCAACAAGTGGCTCGATGAAGCGATCCAGAAGCTGCTCCCGACGCACATGCAGCTCATCATGGGCATCGGCAGCGCCGAGGAAATCGCCCTGGCGGAGGTGAAAGCCACGGAGCAGATGAAGGCGACGAAGGTCCAGGGTCACGATGCCGACCCCGAGCCGGCAATGGCGGAAGTCGAGACCAAATGTCCAGTTACGGGCGCGGTCTCGAAGCGCCCCCGCGTGGCGAGCGACCCGATCGTCTGGACCGAAGAGGGGTGGGAGCGTCTCCAGCTCGTCCCGTTGATCGCGCGGCCGCTCGCGCGCAACACCGTCGAGCGGTTTGCGCGCAATCACGGCATCTGGCGCGTCACCACGGCCGTCATGGACGACAACAAGCAGGCCATGATCGAGGCCGACGAGTTCGACATCGACACGATGATGGTGATGTTCACGGAGCTCCGCGCCAAACAGATCCGGGCTGAAGCCGAGGGACAGGATGCGCTCTCACCCGAGATGCGCGCGTTCATCGAGGAAGCAAAGGCGCAGGGCATCACGCGCTGTCCCATCCGCGACATTGAAGCCAAGATGGAGAAGTGCCCGGTCGACATGAAGGCCGTGACGCCCGAAGAAGCGAAACGCGCAGTCGAGAAGCTGCTGCAGTGAGCTTCGTCCCACACGTCGTCGCATGGAATCTCACGCGGCGCTGTAACCTGGAGTGCGCCCACTGCTATATCGCGGCGGGGCCGCATGAGAGTGCGACCTCCGAACTCGACACGTCCGAGTGCCTGCGCATCGTGGACGAGCTGCTCGCCGTGAACCCCGCGCCGATGTTGATCCTCTCCGGCGGCGAGCCGCTGCTGCGCCAGGATCTTACCGAGATCGCCGCGTACGCGTCGCAGCGCGGTGCGACGGTCGTGGTGGGCACGAACGGCACGCTGCTCTCGGACGAGCGCATCGCCGGGCTCAAGGCGGCGGGCGTGCGCGGCGTCGCGGTCTCAATCGATTCGCTGCGCCCGACGTACCACGACAACTTCCGGCACGGCAAAGGGTCGCTCGACGACACGGTCAGGGCACTGGGTCGCCTGCGCGCGCAGCAGCTCGATTTCGTCATCCAGACGACAGCGACCAAAGGCAATCGCGCCGAGCTCGAGCGCATCGCGCAATGGTCGGCGGAGCTGGGCGCCGTCGCGTTCAACTGCTATTTCCTGGTCGCGACGGGACGGGGCGCCGGCATGTCGGATCTGTCGCCCGCCGAGTACGAAGCGGTGCTCGCCGATCTCGCCAGATGGCAACGGGATTACCGCGGCACCATGATGGTGCGCGCCAAGTGCGCGCCGCATTTCATGCGTCATGTCCATCTCCTGGATCCTGACTCCCAGATCCTGAATTACCAGACCCGCTGCCCGTGCGGCACTCAGTACTGCCGGATCACGCCCGACGGCAAGCTCACGCCGTGCCCGTATCTGCCCGAGGTGGCGGGCGATCTGCGCACGCACAGCTTCGGGGAGATCTGGCGCTCGTCCCCGCTGTTCCAGCGGATCCGCGAGGGGACACTGGGCGGCAAGTGCGGCCGATGCGAGTACCAGAAGCTGTGCGGTGGCTGCCGCGCGCGCGCGTTCGCGCTCGAGGGCGACGTGCTCGCCGCGGATCCATCATGCAGTTACGAGCCGCAAGGGCTGGAGGTGATTCAGCCGAAGAGCGTGAGCTACGGCAGCGAGTTCACGCCTGCGCTGACCTGGTCGGCGGCGGCGCGCACGCGGCTCGAGCGGATCCCGTCGTTCGTGCGCGGGGTCGTCGCCAAACGCGTCGAAGACTGGGCACGCGAGCGCGGCGTGCAGGAAATCACGCCGGAGCTGCTCGGGGAAATCCGCAACGCAATGCCGATCGATTTCTCGAAACGCAAACCATTCTTTGTGTCCGATGACCGATAACCGATGACCGAGCATCTGCTCCTTCAGGCGGCCGCCGACACCGTGGGCGCCTACCGCGACTTCCCGGTGATCGGCAGCCGGGCCGCGATCTGGATCGCGGCGGAAATCCACCTGATGTTCGCGGCGTTCGTGCTGGGCGTGCCGATGTTCGCGGTGGTCGCGGAGGCGATCGGCATCTTCGGCAAGGACCAGCGCTACGATCGCCTGTCCAAGGAATTCACCCGGCTGCTGCTGATCGCCTACAGCGCGACGGCCATCTGGGGGGCGGTGCTCGTATTCCTGCTGTCCACCCTCTACCCCAAGTTCTGGGCCTATCTGACGGCCATCTTCGGAACATCGATGTGGGTGTACGTCTCGATCTTTTTCTTCGAGTCGTTCACGCTGTACCTGTATTACTACGGCTGGGACCGCTGGAAGTATGGGACATCCAAGATCGTGCATTGGTGCCTCGGCATTCTGCTGAACGTGTGGGGCACCATCGTCATGTTCATCGCGGACGGCTGGCTCACGTACATGATGTCGCCGCCGCGCGACATCACGCCCACGACCGCGCCGGCAAGTGTCCGCTTCTGGGAAGCGTTCATGAACCACACGTGGATGCCGATCAACATCCACCGCCTCATCGGCAACGTGGTGTTCGGCGGCGCGATCGTGGGCGCGTACGCGAGTTACCGCTTCCTCGCGTCCCGCAGCGAGGAAGAGCGCGCGCACTACGACTGGATGGGCTACGTCGGCAACTTCATCGCGATTTCGGCGCTGATCGTGCTGCCGTTCGCCGGCTACTGGCTGGGGCGTGAGATCTACATGTACGACCAGTCGATGGGCATTACGATGATGGGCGGCTTCATGAGCTGGCTGTGGGTCATTCAAGCCTTCCTCATCGCGGTGCTGTTCCTGGCCGGCAACTACTATCTGTGGGTCGGGATGGGCCGTATTCCCGGCGCCGAGCGGTTCCGGCCGTACACGAAGTGGCTGCTCGCCGTGCTCGTAATCGGCGCGATCGTGTGGGGCACGCCGCACACCATGATCGCCGACTCGCGCGAGCTCGCGGCGATGGGCGGCTCGCACCATCCCTTCCTCGGTGTCCTGGGCGTCATGAGCGCCAAGAACACCGCGGTGAACCTGATGATCCTCGCGACGTTCCTCTCCTTCCTCCTGTACCGGCGCGCCAACATCCGCCCCGTCGTGCCGTGGGCCCAGACCGGGACGCGGATTCAGGGCGCGATGTTCGCGATCGCGGCCGCGATCGTGCTGTTCTACGGCATCCGCGGCTACTTCGTCGAAGCGATCGTGCGCATCGGCTATTCGGTTTATCAAGTCGGCGCCGTGCTCGCGTGCATCGTGTTCGTCACCGTGATCGACGTGCTCATGGCGCGCGGCGCGCAGTCGCTGGGGGCGATCCAATGGGGCAAGATGCCGCCGCGCTCGCAGTACGCGCTCTTCATCCTGGCCGTCACCTTCACCTGGCTCATGGGCCTGATGGGGTTCGCGCGCAGCGGGATTCGCCAGCACTGGCACGTGTGGCAAGTCCTGCCGGACACGTCGCAGTACGCGGCCACGCCCGCGCTCGGGTATGCGTCGATCATGATCAGCGCCTGCGTGCTGATCTTCCTGGCGCTGGTCGGATTCATCTTCTGGCTCGGAGGGCTCGCCGAGAAGTCCACTTTCGTGCCCGCGGTCAGCACCGTGGAGGCCCCGCATGTGGGCCATTAACCTGCGGATCTTCGGCGTCGTGCTCGGCACGCTGGCGCTCTATACACTGATCGCGAACAAGATCCCGCAGATGCAGTCGGAGGTGCCGCGCGCGCTCGCGCTCGGCGCCAACGTCACGCCGGAGCAGCTCGTGGCTGCCGGGGAGCAGCTCTATCAGGGCGCGGGCGGCTGCACCGCCTGTCACGGCCTCGGCACGCGCGCACCCAATCTCCTGACCGATGAAAAAGGACAGGGCCAGATCGGCGCGCGCTGTGCCAACCGAGAGCGCGGCAAGAATTGCAAGACGTACCTCTATGAGTCGCTGGCCAGCCCGGGGACGTTCGTGGTGACCGGTTATGAGCCGATCATGCCGGACATGAGCCGCACCTTGTCTCCGCAGCAGCTCTGGGCGCTGGTCGCGTTCCTCGAGTCGCAGGGCGGGACCGTGGATGTGCAGGCCTCCGATATCCCCGCGGCAGCCTCGAGCGATGGTGGAGGGTCGGGAGGTTCTGGAGGTTCTCGAGGAATTGCCGGAGGCAGTACGGACGCCATGGCGATCATTCGGGCCGCGGGCTGTCTCGGCTGCCACAAGGTGGGCACCGAGGGCGGCGCGATCGGGCCGGACCTGACACGGATCGGCGGCCGGCTCTCGCCGTCGCTCATGCGGGAGGCGATCCTCGCGCCCGACGCGCGCATCGCGCGCGGGTATGAGCAGTTCAAAGGCGTGATGCCCAAAACCTTCGGCGATCAGCTGACGGCGGCGCAGCTCGAGTCGCTGGTGCAATTCCTCGTGAGTCGTCGATGAGGAACTACATCCGTCATCCGTTCTGGCAGGCGGTCGGGCTGCTCGCGATCGCGTACCTGGTCATCGCATTCCTCATCCCGCTGCTGCCCGGCAGCGCCGTCGTGCCCAAGAGCGTCGTGCTGCAGTACATGGCGACGGTGCTCGTCGGCGTGCTGATCTGGGTGAGCGACGACGAAGCCCGCTGGACGACGTTCAAAGAGCCGCTCCAGGATGTGCTCGTGCAGCCGCGGCTCAAGGTCGTGCGGACCGCGCTGCTCGCGGCGGTCACGCTGATCGTCGGCTGCCTCACCTACGGCCAGGTGCGCGCCAGCGTGACCGCGCCGCCGTCGTTGCGCTCGATCCACCCCGCGCCGCCCTCGCAGATCACGTTCCGCGGTAAGGCCATCACGCTGGTGGGACTCGAGAACCCGCTGCGCCGCCAAGGGGGGGGAGATCTCGCGACGCACGTCGCCGAAGGACAACGGATCTACTACAAGAACTGCGTGCCCTGCCACGGTGATCATCTCGATGGGCAGGGACCGTATGCTCCAGGATTGAATCCGCTCCCCGCCAACTTCCAGGACAATGGTACGATCGCGCAGCTCACCGAGAGCTTCGTGTTCTGGCGGGTCGCGAAGGGTGGGCCGGGGCTGCCGCGCGAAGGCGCGCCCTGGAATTCGGCGATGCCGGCGTGGGAGGATTTCCTCACCGAGAACGAAATCTGGGCGGTCGTGCTCTTCCTGTACGAACAAACGGGCTGGAAGCCGAGGACGTGGGAAGCGGCCAGTCATGATTAGCGCGCTGCTCTTGGTGCTGGTCCTGACGCAGGACACGACGGCAGGGAAGGTCGTGTACCAGAAGTGGTGCGCGGGCTGCCACGGCGATCAGGGTGCCGGCGACGGCGTCGCGGCCAGGTACATGATCCCGCCGCCGCGCGACTTCACGGGCGCGATCTACCAGATCCGCTCGACCGCAAGCGGCAACCTGCCCACGGATGCCGATCTGATGCGCGCTATAGATGAAGGGCTGCATGGCACCGCCATGCCGGGATGGAGGAACGCGCTGTCCGATCGCGAACGGCGTGACGTGGTGGCCTACATCAAGTCGTTCTCGACGTTCTTTGCCGACACGACGTTGCGGCCCCAGGCGCTCGAGCTCGGCGGAGAGCCGAGCGGCGGCACCGGTGACGAAGCGCTCAGGGTGGGACGGCAATTCTACGATTCCATCGGCTGTGCCAAATGTCATGGCGATCTGGGCCGCGGCGACGGCCCCTCGTCTCCGACGCTGAAGGACGACGCCGGGCATCCGATCTTTGCGGCCGATCTGCATCAGAACTGGCTGTTCAACGGCGGCGGCACCGCAAGCGACATTTATCATCGCCTGCGGACCGGCCTCGACGGCACGCCGATGCCGTCGTTCAGCGATCTGCTCGAGCAAAAGTTCCTCACGGAGACGGAGTTGTGGCGCGTCGCGCAGTACGTGCGCAGCCTCTCCCCCGCTGAGCCGCCGGCGGTGCGGGATGTGATCCGCGCGCCGCTGGTCGACCGCGCGTTGCCCCATGCGCCTGACGATTCGGCCTGGGCATCGGTCGACGCATACTGGTTCCCGCTCGTGGGTCAGGTGATCCGCAAAAGCCGCTGGTTCGCACCGGCGGTCACCGGAGTCTGGGTGAAGGCGGTGCACACCGCGGATTCCCTCGCCCTGCACATCGCCTGGGACGACCGCTCGGAGAGTCCCGACACGGCGTGGCTCGACCATGTGGGCCGCGTAATGGCCGCCCTGGAAAGCGATGAAGCGGATCAGCCTGGTCTTTGGCCTGATCAGATCGCCGTCCAGTTCCCGGTGACGATTCCCACGGGCATGGAGCGTCCCTACTTCCTGATGGGCAGCTCCAGTGCTCCCGTCTACCAGTGGCGCTGGACCAGTACCGCTCGAACCGCGGCCGTTGCCGGCCTGGCACGCGGGCTGGAGCGTTTCGATCCGATATCCAATGCCGGGGTCGGCGCGCAGGCCGTCTATGACCGCGGTCAGTGGCGCGTCGTCTTCACCCGCGCACTTGCTTCGTCCGATACCGCAACACAGCTTCCGTTCCGGACCGGCCGTGCCATTCCCGTGGCATTCTTCGCCTGGGATGGGTCCAACGGAGAGCACGGCACGCGGATGGCCGTCAGTACCTGGTATTTCCTTGCACTCGAAGAGCCCGTGCCGGCCCGTGTGTTCATCTCGCCGGTGCTCGCTATGATGCTCACGCTCGGCCTGGGCATGCTGGTCGTCTGGCGTGCGCAACAAAAGACTTCATTCCGTGGGAGGAGGCAGCAATGAAAGGCAGAATCTTCACCGTGGTGAGCGCGATGTTCGTGCTCACGGTGTGCAGCAAAGGTGATCAAGGCAACGCGGCACCGGCTCGTTCGGAGGACACCCCTCCCGCGGCGCCGGCGCCCGCGAACGGCGCAGCCGGTGGCACGATTGCCGGCAAGATCAAGTTTACGGGCACCGCGCCGCGGAACCCGACGATCGACATGAGCGAGGAAGCCGCCTGCAAGGGCAAGCACAAGACCACGCCGACCGAGGAGAATGTGGTCGCGGGTCCGGCCAACGCGCTCGCCAACGTGTTCGTGTACGTGAAGTCGGGCGTCGCCGCCGGCCAGACATTCCCGGCCCCATCGGCGCCGGTGGTGCTGGATCAGGATGGGTGCCGCTACCATCCGCACGTGCTCGGCATCCGGGTCGGCCAGACGCTCGAGATCAGGAATTCCGACCCCGTCCTGCACAATATCAAAGCCGTCGCCAAGAAGAACCGCCCGTTCAACGTCAGCCAGCCGAGCGCCGGAATGAAGACGACCCGGACGTTCAGTGCGCCCGAGGTGATGGTGAATCTCGAGTGCAACGTGCACGGCTGGATGAAAGCGTACGTCGGGGTGCGGCCTGATCCGTTCTTCGCGGTGTCGGGCCAGGACGGCAGCTTCAAGATCGAAGGACTGCCGCCCGGAACCTACGAGATCGAGGCGTGGCACGAGAAGTTCGGCACGCAGACCGCGACCGTGACGATCGCGGGCACCGAGAGCAAGACGGCCAACATCACCTTCGCCGCGCGCTAGAGCGCGAGGAGATCTCGATGCGTTGGTGGCTCCCCGACGCAGGATCGACGTTCGCCGGGCCGATCGACACGATGTTCACGGTGATTCTGATTCTCACCGGCATTGCGCTGGTCATCGTGGAGGTCGGCGTGGTGGCCTTCGTGATTCGCTACCGCGCGCGCCCGGGCCGGAGGGCGTTCTACACGCACGGCTCGACGCGCGCGGAAGTGATTTGGACGGCGATCCCCGCCGTGACCATGATCGTGCTCGGTCTCGTGAGCAATCACTACTGGGTCATGATGAAGGACAAGAAGAGCGTGCCGCCCAACGCGATTCCGCTGGGCGTGCACGGCAAGCAGTTCGAATGGATCATGTCCTACCCCGGGGCGGACGGGAAGCTCGGCTCGGACGACGACTTCACCGTGCGCAACCAGCTTCACATCCCCGTCAACCAGCCGGTCGCGATCCAGCTCACCGCGGAAGATGTGATTCACTCGTTCTTCGTGCCCGAGTTCCGCGTGAAGCAGGATGCGGTTCCCGGCATGAACATCACCGCCTGGTTCCAGGCGACCAAGACGGGTGAATTCGAGATCGGCTGCGCCGAGCTGTGCGGGATGGGACACTACAAGATGCGGGCGCGAGTGTTCGTGCATACGCCCGAGGAGTTCACGGCCTGGATGACCCAACAAGCCGCCGGAGGAGCCGAATGACGAGCGTCGCGCACGCGAAGCACGATGCCCACGGAGGCTCGGGGGGGGGCCACCACGCGCCCATGAGCTTCTGGCAGAAATACGTTTTCTCCACCGATCACAAGATCATCGGCATCCAGTTCCTGTTCGTCAGCTTGTTCTTCCTGCTGGTCGGAGGAATCCTGGCGATGCAGATCCGCTGGCAGCTCGGCTTTCCGGGCAAGCCGATGCCGGGCGGCGGGATCCTGCCGGAAACGATGGCGCCGGGCGGCGTGATCCTGCCCGAGTACTACATCCAGCTCGTCACGATGCACGGCACGTTCATGGTGTTCTTCGCCATCATGCCGCTGCTCGTCGGGGTCTACGCCAACTTCCTGATTCCGCTGAAGCTGGGTGCGCACGATATGGCGTTCCCGCGCATCAACATGTGGTCGTTCTGGCTCGCGCTGCTCGCGGGCCTGATCATGCTCGCGGGGTTTTTCGTGCCCGACGGCGCGCCGCGCGCCGGCTGGACGATGTACACGCCGCTCTCGGCCCGTCCCGACCTCTCGGGCGCGACGCTGAGCCAGCAGCTCTGGTGCGTGTCGATCGTCGTGTTGGGCCTCTCGTCGGTCATGGGCTCGGTCAATTACATCACGACCGTCATCAATCACCGCGCGCCCGGCATGACCTGGTTCCGCATGCCGCTCTCGGTGTGGGCGCTGTTCATTACCGCGATCCTGGGCGTGCTCGCGCTCCCGGTGCTCCAGGGCGCCGCGATCATGCTGCTGTTCGACCAGTCGATCGGCACCCACTTCTTCGATCCGACCGCCGGCGGCCAGGCGCTGCTGTGGCAGCACCTGTTCTGGTTCTTCGGCCATCCCGAGGTCTACATCCTGATCCTGCCCGCGATGGGCATGGTGTCGGACATCATCGCCAACGGCAGTCGCAAACCGATCTTCGGCTATCACTCGATGGTTTTTGCGATCATCGGGATCGCGTTCCTGGGCTGGATCGTGTGGGGTCACCACATGTTCATGAGCGGCATGAACCCGACGCTCGGGTCGACGTTCATGGTCTCGACCCTGCTCATCGCGGTACCGTCCGCCGTCAAGGTGTTCAACTGGATGGGCACGATGTGGCGTGGAAACCTGCATTTCCACGTGCCGATGCTGAACGCGATCGGGTTCGTGTCGATGTTCACGATCGGCGGGCTGTCCGGCATCTTCATGGCCGCGACACCGGTGGACATTCCGATCCACGACACGCAGTTCATCGTCGCGCACATCCATTACGTGCTGTTCGGCGGCTCGCTGTTCGCGTTGTTCGCGGCGATCACGTTCTGGTATCCCAAGATGTTCGGCCGGGTGATGAACGAGCCGCTGGGCAAGGTGCACTTCTGGCTGACGATGATCGCCTACAATCTGACGTTTTTCCCGATGCACATCATTGGCATGGGCGGCCAGATGCGGCGGATCTACGATCCCACGATCTACGACTTCCTGAAGCCGCAGCAGCCGATGAACGAGTTCATCTCCTACAGCGCGTTCGCCCTCTTCGCCGTGCAGTTCATCTTCGCGTTCAACTTCCTCTGGAGCTTGAAGGCGGGGAAAAAGGCCGAGCCGAATCCGTGGAACGACAACGGCCTGGAGTGGTCGCTGCCCAATCCCGCGCCCCACGGCAACTGGGCGCCGGCGACCCCGAACGTGTACCGCGGGCCGTACGAATTCAGCGCGCCCGAAGCGCCGGACACCGACTTCCTGCCGCAGACCAGGAAGCTGCCGACCGATCGCGATCCCGTACCCGCGACTCTCTCGGGAGGACACTGACGTGGCCAGTACCGCGATGACCGACGCGATGCGGCCGCCGTACCCGGCCGAGACGGGAGCGGGGGTATACAGCAACAAGCTGGGCATGTGGGTCTTCCTGGCCAGCGACGTGATGTTCTTCACGGCGCTGATCGGCTCCTACATCGTGCTGCGGTTCGGGATGACGGACGTGTGGGCCCAGCCCGGCGCGGTCTTGAACGTGCCGCTCACGGCGTTCAACACGTTCCTGCTGATTTGCTCGTCGGTATCGATGGTGAAGGCGTACGCCGCCATTCAGGACGGCAAGACGTACTTCCTGCGGAAGATTCCCGGACAGGCGCTGCAGGACGGCGGTCTCAAGTTCTGGATGCTCGTGACCATTGTGTGCGGCGCGGCGTTCGTCGGCGTGCAGGTCTACGAGTACATCAAACTGGTCGAGCACGGCTTCACGCCCGCCGGATTCCGCGAAGGCTCGCAGCTCGCCGAGCACGCCGCGACCGACGCGGTCAAATACGGCGCCGCGACGGCCGGGATGTATGGATCCACCTTCTTCACGATGACGGGCTTCCACGGCTTCCACGTCACGTGCGGTGTGGTCAGCATGCTGTATCTGTACTTCACGAAGGTCTTGCCGGAGAAGTACTCGTCGCAGGATTATCGCGGCATCGAGGTGATCGGGTTGTACTGGCATTTCGTCGATCTGGTCTGGATCATCCTGTTCACCATCGTCTACCTGGTTTGAGGGCGAACCATGACAACGACGACCCCGGCAACGTCCACGCACCGCCGGCCGAACTACATGCTGATCTGGCTGTACCTCTTCGTCATGACGGTGATCGAGGTCGGCGTGGCATTCATCTCGGGCCTGCCCAAACACTGGCTGCTCATCATCCTGCTGTTCCTCGCGATCTGGAAGGCGCTGCTCGTCGCGTTGTTCTTCATGCATCTCAAGTTCGAGCGCTGGCGGCTGCGCCTGATCTTCATCATCCCGCTGCCGTTGGCGCTGATCCTCATCACCGCCGGGATCCTGGAGAAGATCTGGTAGCGTCGTCGCTGCTCGAGCTGACGAAGCCGCGCATCACGCAGCTGGTGTTGCTCACCGCCGCGACCGGGTTCTACCTCGGCGCGAACGGGCGAGTGGACATGCTGCTGCTCGCCAACACGTTGCTCGGCACCGCCCTCGTCGCGGCGGGGACGAACGCGTGGAACCAGATCCGCGAGCGCGACGTGGACGCGCGGATGGCGCGCACGCGCCGCCGCCCGTTGCCGTCCGGCCGGCTCACGCTCCAGGCCGCGACGTGGTTCGCGTCCGGGATTACGGCGGCGGGCGTCGGATACCTGGCGGCCACCGTGAATGTGGTGACGGCGCTGCTCGCCGCACTCACGTTCGCGACCTATGTCCTGTTGTATACGCCGCTCAAGCGCAGGTCGACGTTGAACACGCTGGTGGGGGCGGTACCCGGTGCGCTGCCGATCGTCGGCGGCTGGACCGCCGCCGGTGGCCACCTGGGCGCGGGCGTCGCGGCATTGTTCTGGATCCTGTTCCTGTGGCAGCTGCCCCACTTCCTCGCACTCGCCTGGTTGTACCGCGAAGACTATCGGGCCGGCGGCCTGCGGATGCTCAGCGTAGACGATGAAACCGGCGCCGATACGGGGCGCATGGCGATGCTGTACGCCGTCGCGCTCCTGCCGATCAGCCTGATGCCGACGCTGCTCGGTGTCACGGGGCCGTTGTACTTCTTCGGCGCGTTGGCGCTCGGCGTATTGTACGTCGCGGCGGGAACGGGACTGCTCGTCGGCGCAACGCCCCCGCGCGCCTGGCGCCTTTTTTTCGTTTCGATTCTGTATCTGCCTGCGCTGCTCACCTTGATGGTGCTCGACAAAGCGGCGTAAGCCCAACCCCGTCGACCCACTCCCTCCCGGCATGATTCCGTTTCACCGCATCCTCATCACCACGGGCATCATCTTCTGCGCCGGCTTTGCCGCGTGGTCGCTGTGGCGCGAACAGCTCGTTCTGGGGATCGGGTTCGGGGTCCTGGGGCTGGCCCTTACCTACTACCTATGGCACTTGCGTAGATTCATCGGACGATGACGCATGATCATGACTTCATCTATTTCCTGAGCTCGTTGCTCATTGTCGCGTTGCCACTGACCGTCTTTGGAGTGCTGACATATCTCGTCCTGAAGGGGTACCGGAAAAGGGAGCAGTAGCAAATCCCGCTCCCTGCTCCCGATTAGATTGATCCAATGCCCGAGTCGAAATCCGAAAAACGTCAGGTCGTTCGCTACGCCTTCTACAAGCTCGACCCCGCGTGGCGTCGCCTCACCTCGGATCGGCAGGCGTCCGCCAAGCTCGAGTTCGGCGAAACGCTCGAGCGCTATCACGGCCGGCTGCTGCTGCGTCCGTACGGGCTCGTTGGCATTCGGGGCGATACCGACTTTCTGCTGTGGCAGGTGGCCGAGGATCTGGACGCGCTGGTCGAGCTCCAGACAGCCCTGAATCGCACCGACCTCGGCGCGTATGTGTCGATCCCGTACAGCTACCTCGCCATGACGCGCCGCTCCATTTACGAATTCCCGGCAGATCCGAATCACGAGCAGCGGCTGGTCATCCAGCCGAGCGCTGCCAAGTACCTGTTCGTATATCCGTTCATCAAGACGCGCCCCTGGTACTCGCTGCCGAAGCCCGAACGCCAGCGGATGATGGACGAGCACGTTCGCATCGGGCGGAAGTACCCCACGATCCGGCTGAACACGACGTACTCGTACGGACTCGACGATCAGGAGTTCATCGTCGCGTTCGAGGGCGACAATCCGGGCCTATTCCTGGATCTGGTGATGGAGCTGCGCGAGAGCGAGGCCTCGGCCTACACGTTGCGCGACACCCCGACGTTCACGTGCGTGCAGATGTCGCTCTGGGACATGCTGGACACGCTGGGGGGAGCCGGAGCCGCGGAGCACGTCAGCCGCCGGCCGCCGCGCGAGGACGGGTTTACGCCCGTCGGATCGCTTTCGGATCTCCCCCCGGGCTCGGCAAAACGGGTGTATGCCGCGAACGACGCGGTGGCGCTGTTCAACGTCAACGGCACGGTGTACGCGGTCGCCAACCGCTGCACGCACGCGCGCGCCAGCCTGTCCGAAGGCACCGTGGATTCAAGCCGCTGTGCGGTGACATGCCCGTGGCACGAAGGGGTGTTCTCGCTGGAGACAGGCCAGGTGTTGGGTGGGCCGCCGGTGCACGCGGTCGCCACGTACCAGGTGAAGATCGACGGCGACACGATTCTCATCGCTCACGCAGAGGCGCAAGGTCTCACGGTTTCTTAAGGCGTGCCGCCGGGAGCGCACCGACGTCACACCCGTCTGGTTCATGCGGCAGGCCGGCCGCTACATGCCGCAGTACCGCAAACTTCGCAAACGCCATTCCATCCTCGATCTCTGTCATCGTCCGGAGCTGGCGGCCGCGGTAACGCTTCAGCCCGTCGAGCGCCTGGGCGTCGATGCCGCGATCATCTTTGCCGACATCCTGCTCCCGTTCGAGCCGCTGCGGCTCGGACTGCGGTTCGAAGCCGGTGCAGGGCCGAAGATCGACCGCCCGATTCGTGATGCGGCGGATGTCGAGCGGCTCCCGGCATTCAGCATCGACGCCGAGTTGGGCTATGTGTGTGACGCGATCCGGCTCGCGCGCGGCGCCTTGCCCGACGATGTGCCGCTCATCGGGTTTGCCGGCGCGCCGTTTACCCTTGCGAGCTACGCGATCGAAGGCGGCGCGAGCCGCACGTTCACGAAGACCAAGCAGTTCATGTACCAGGCACCTGACGCCTGGCACTCGCTGCTGAGCAAGCTCGCCGACGTTGTCGGCAACTACCTCGCCGCGCAGGCACGTGCTGGAGCGCAGGCGCTGCAGTTGTTCGACAGCTGGGCCGGCTGTCTCTCACCCGACGACTACCGCGCGTATGCGGCGCCGCACAGCAAACGCGCCCTGACGCTCGCCGCCGGTGCAGGGGTTCCGCTCATCCATTTCGGGACGGGCACGGCCACATTCCTCGAGGATTTCGCCGGCGCGGGCGGGGATGTGATCAGCGTCGACTGGCGGATTCCGCTCGATGCCGCATGGGCCCGGATCGGCCGGCGGGCGATTCAGGGCAATCTCGAGCCTGCGGTGCTGCTCGCGCCCGCCGCGGAACGCGATCGCCGGGTGCGCGACATTCTCAAACGTGCCGGCGGGAAGCCGGGCCACATTTTCAACCTGGGTCATGGCGTGCTGCCGGAGACGGATGTCGACGCGGTCCGCGCTGTAGTCGATCTCGTGCATGACGGCTGAGCGAATTGCCGTTCTGGTGATGGCGTATGGCGGGCCGGGCAACATCGCCGAGGTTGACGCCTATCTGATGGATGTGCGCGGCGGCCGGCCTACCAAACCGGAGCTCGTCGAAGAAATCCGCGCCCGCTACGCGCGGATCGGTGGGCGGTCGCCGATCCTCGAGCTCACGCGCGCGCAAGCCGCGGGGATCGGCCGAGTGCTCGGCCCCGGGTTCGAAACATTTGTCGGCATGCGCCACTGGCGGCCGTATATCCAGGAGACCGTGCGCGCCATCGAGGCGCAGGGCTTTACGCGCGTCGTCGGCGTCGCGATGGCACCGCACTACTCGAACATGTCCGTCGGGGCTTACGAGAAGAAGTTGCTGCAGGCCGCCGATGGACGGTTGGACGTGACACTCGTGCGCAGGTGGTGGCAACAGCCGCAGTTTCGGGATGCCACAGCGAACCGCATCCGCCAGGCCCTGTCCCGCTTTCCCGAAGGCACCACGCCTCAAGTCATCTTCACCGCCCACAGCTTGCCCGAAAAGATCGTCGCGTCCGCCGACCCGTACCCGGACGAGCTCAAGGCGAGCGCGGCGGAGGTGGCGGCACGGGCAGGCCTGGAGGAATGGCGCTTCGCCTATCAAAGCGCGGGTGCGACGGGCGAGCCGTGGCTCGGCCCCGATGCGGAGGAAGTGATTACAGCGCTCGCTCGGGCAGGGGAAACTGCCGTGCTGCTCGTCCCGATCGGCTTCGTGTGCGATCACGTCGAGATCCTGTACGACATCGACGTCGAGTATCAGGACCTCGCCAAGCGCCTCGGCATCCAGCTCGAGCGGACTACATCGCTCAACGACGACCCTGGACTCGTCGCGGCGGTGGCGGCGGCAGTCCGCGGCGCAGCCCGGCAACGAGGCTGGCTCTGACGGTCATCGTCGCCGGAGCCGGGATCGCCGGACTCGCGGCAGCCTGGGAGCTCACGCGTCAGGGCGTAGCCGACGTGCTGGTGCTCGAGAGTGAGCGCCGGGCCGGCGGGATCATCGTTACGGAGCAGGTCGACGGGTTCATCGTGGAAGGCGGCCCCGATGGATTTCTCGCGGGAGAGCCTGAGCTTCCGGCGCTCGCCGCGGAGCTCGGCATTGCCGATCGCCTCGTCGACCAGCAAGCGCGCGGCACCGCGCTCTGGAACGGGACCGCGCTGGCGCCGCTCGACGAGGGCCGCGCCGCCGCCCTGCTCGGTATCGACGCCACCAAGGCCGAGGTTGCCGCCGGCTTTCGCAGCTTCGCGAGGGGCTTAGCCGAGCCGGTCGCCGCGCTCGTGGATCGACTCGCGGGAACAGTGAAATTCGCGCAGGGCATCTCGGGTCTGGTACCCACTAAGAGCCGGTGGCATGTCGCGGTCACGGGCGGCTCGGCGCACGACGCCGACGGGATCGTGCTCGCATTGCCCGCGTACATGGCGGGGCGGCTACTCGAGGCGGCCGGAGCGAGTCACGCGCGCGAGCTCGCCGAGACGCCGTACCTCCCCACCATCACGGTGTCGCTCGCGTATCGCGAGGCTCAGCTCACCCGGCCGCTGACGGGCGCGGGGTTCGTTGTGGAATCACCGCAGCAGCTCCGTGCCTGCACGTTCTCGTGGCTGAAGTTTCCGGACCGAGCTCCGAGTGGTCATGCGCTGCTGCGCGCATATCTGCCGCCGCAAGACGGCGACCCGGCACGGATGGCGCACGCGCAGTTGGCAGCCATCCTGGGAATCCGCGGTGAGCCGTTATGGATGAAGACCTACTACTGGAATCGCGGGCTCCCGCGCTATCGCGCACACCATTCCGAGCAAGTCGCCGGCGTGCGCCGCCGCCTGGAGCGGCTGCCGCCGGTTGCGATCGCGGGGGCGGGCTACGACGGCGCCGGCGTGTCGGCGTGCGTTCGCTCGGGTCGCGCAGCCGCGCGGCTCATCGTCCAGCGAATGGCTCGATGATCGGGAGAGCTACAGCAGGCTTCGGGCGGTATCGACCACGTGTTCTACGGTGAGACCGAACTCCTGATAGATCCGCTGATAGGGCGCCGACGCGCCGAAGCGCTCGATTCCGAGTACCACGCCGCTGCGGTCCAGCCAGCGCTGCCAGGGCTGGGGCGACCCAGCCTCGACGGCCACGAGCGGAAGGTCGGGCGGCAACACACTCGCGCGGTAACTCTCCGGTTGCTTGGCGAAATACTCCATGCACGGCATGGAGACGGCGCGGGGGCGCCGGCCTTCCGCTTTGAGCTTCTCGTAGGCGCCGAGCACGAGCTCCACCTCCGAGCCGGTACCGACCAGCACGAGCTCCGGATTCGAGGAATCGGCCAGCACATACGCGCCCTTAAGCAAGCCGGCGGCCGGGGCGTACTTCGTCCGGTCAATGGCGGCCACCTTTTGCCGCGTGAGCACCAGTGCCACGGGTCCGATGCGATGGGTGACGGCGGCACGCCAAGCCTCCACGACCTCTGTGGCATCGGAAGGGCGGATCACCACCAGGTTGGGAATGGCGCGCAGTGCCGCGAGCTGCTCGATCGGCTGATGCGTGGGGCCATCCTCCCCCAATCCGATTGAGTCGTGCGTGAAAACGTAAATCGTCCGCAGGTGGGTCAGCGCGGCCAACCGAATCGACGGACGCATGTAATCGGAGAAGATCAGGAATGTCCCGCCGAACGGAATGAACCCGCCGTGCAGCGCGAGTCCGTTCATGGCGGCGCCCATGCCATGCTCTCGGATTCCAAAATGAAAATTGCGACCCGTGTGGTTTGTCGCGCTGAATACGCCGGCGCCTTTGAGCTCGGTGTTGTTGGAGCCGGTGAGGTCGGCGGAGCCGCCAATCAGCTCCGGTATCTTCGCAGCGATCGCATTGAGCACCTTGCCGGAGGCGGCACGGGTGGCCAGCGCATCCTTGGGGCCGAATGCTGGTAGCGCGGCATCCCAGCCTTCGGGGAGCCGGCCGGCGAAGCGGCGGTCGAGCTCCGCGGCGAGATCGGGATGCTCGGCGCGGTAGGCGTCCCACCGTTTGCGCCAGTCGGATTCCATCCGGGCGCCGCGCGGCTTGGCACTGCGCCAGCGCTCGAGCGCCTCTTCCGGCACGAAAAACGGCTCGGTCGAGGGCCAGCCAAGATTCTGCTTTGTGAGCCTGATCTCCTCCACCCCCAGCGGCGCGCCGTGCGCGTCGGCGGTGTCCTGCTTGTTGGGGCTGCCCCAGCCGATGTGCGTGCGCACGATGATCAGCGATGGCCGCGCGCGCTCACGTTGTGCCGCCACGATCGCGGCGTCGATCGCCTCGAGATCATTGCCGTCTTCCAGGCGCTGGACGTGCCAGCCGTACGACTCGAAGCGCCGCGCCGTATCATCGGAGAACGCGAGATCGGTAGACCCGTCGATTGTGATGCGATTGTCGTCGTAGAAACCGATCAGCTTGCCCAGTTTGAGATGGCCGGCGAGCGAGCATGCCTCGTGCGAGATCCCCTCCATCAGGTCGCCGTCGGACGCGAGGAAGTAGGTGTAATGATTGAAGATCTCGTGCCCGGGCCCCCCCCGGTTGTAGAGCGCCGCGAGCTGCGCCTCGGCGATCGCCATCCCGACCGCGTTTCCCGTGCCCTGGCCGAGGGGACCGGTTGTGGCCTCGACCCCCGGGGTCATGCCGCGCTCGGGATGACCCGGCGTTTTGCTCCCCCATTGCCGGAAGTTCTTGATGTCGTCGAGCGTGATCTCGTAGCCGGTGAGATACAGCACGCTGTACAGCAGCATGCATGCATGTCCCGCTGAGAGCACGAAGCGATCGCGGTCGCGCCACTCGGGGTTCGCGGGATTGTACTTGAGATGCCGCAGCCAGAGCACGTAGGCGAGCGGCGCGAGTGCCATCGCGGTGCCCGGGTGGCCGGAGTCCGCTTGCTGCACCGCGTCCATCGCGAGCGTGCGGACGGTATTGATCGATAATTGATCGAGATCGACGTGTGTGGCTGAGACAGGCGTGGCAGTTTTGGTCATAGCAATCCGGATTTGGCGGCCTGCCACAGTTTGGTCAGGCGATCGAAGCCGTCGACCAGAAGCTCGACCTGCTGCGGCGACGGGCTGGCCTGCGCCGCGATCTTCAATTCATCGACGAGCTTCGGCATCTCGTGGCGCCCCTGCTTCCTGCTTTCCACGCCGATTTGCGTCAACAGATCCATGATCTTCTGCCGAGCACCGGCGTCCTTGGGGACCTGCCACAAATACTCGGCGGTCTGTTTCCCTTCGGCACACAGCCGGCCGAGGGAATCCATGAGGGGGCCCTTGGGATCGTTCATCGAACTAATCTAACATTGCCTGAGCGTTTGAATGCCTCTAGCTTGCCAGCCCATGGTGACGCTCTCACTCCTGCTCGCTGCGCTGCAAGCCCTCCCCGCGGATTCCGGGGAAACGCATTTGCGCAATATCCGGCAGCTCACGTTCGGCGGCCAGAACGCCGAAGCCTATTTCTCGCGCTCGGGACGGCAGATCATCCTGCAGCGCCAGGTCTCCGACTCCGGCTGTGACCAGCAGTTCGTCATGAATGCGGACGGGACGAATCTGCACCGCGTCTCCAGCGGGAAAGGCCGCACGACCTGCGGATACTTCTTCGACAACGATCGCCGGATTCTCTATGCGACGACCGAGCATCGTGGCGCTGCCTGCCCGCCGCGCCCGGACTATTCCCGCGGGTACGTGTGGGCGCTCTACGACTACGACATCGTCGTCGCCAACGCCGACGGGAGCAAGACCCGGCGGATCACCCACAATCCGCGTTACGATGCCGAGGGCACGCTCTCGCCCGATGGGAAGACCATCGTCTTCACCTCGCTGCGCGACGGCGATCTCGACATCTACACGATGAACGTCGACGGCACGAATTTGCGGCGGCTCACGACGACACTTGGCTATGACGGTGGCCCGTTCTTCTCGGCCGATGGCACGCAGATCGTGTATCGCGCCTGGCATCCTCAGACCGCTGCGGATTCGGGCGAATACACCAGCTTGCTGGCGCACAACCTGGTGCGTCCCTCGCGCATGGAAGTCTGGGTCATGAACGCGGACGGCTCAGGGCAGCGCCAGGTGACGACGTTGGGTGGCGCGAATTTCGCCCCGTACTTTCATCCGGATGGCCGCCGGATCCTGTTCGCATCGAACCATAAGAACCCGCGGTCACGCAACTTCGATCTCTACTTGATCAATACCGACGGCACGGGTCTCGAGCAGGTCACGACGCACGCCGAGTTCGACTCGTTTGCGATGTTCTCGCCTGACGGCCGGCGGCTCCTGTGGGCCTCGAATCGTCACGGAAAAGTGCCGGGCGAGACCAACATCTTCATCGCTGACTGGGTGGACGAGCCGTGACCGCATCCCGCCCTCCACAAGCTCCATCATCCTCACCCAAACCTGCACAACCGCTCAAAAAGACGGTCAAGGACGAGGCGGTCGCCTGGGCCCGCGCGATCGGCGCCGCTTTCCTTATCTGGATCGTGCTGCGCTCGTTCCTGGTCGAAGCGTTTCGGATTCCGTCGCCGAGCATGGAAAACACCCTGCTGATCGGCGACTTCCTGTTCGTAAACAAGGCGGTGTTCGGGGGAGAGCTGGAAATCCCGCTGACCGGCTTTCATTGCTGCCGCTTGCCGTCGTTCACGACGCCCAAGCGCCAGGATGTGGTGATCTTCCGGTCGGTCGAAGACTCGACGCCCAACCTGAACATCGTGAAGCGGGTGATCGGCACTCCGGGCGATACGCTGCAGATGGTCCACGATACCGTTATCCGTAACGGGCAGCGGCTGGACGAGCCGTACGCGCTGCATACGGCGCTGACGCCGGTCCCCGATGACGAGTTCCGCCTCCAGCTGATTCGCGCGTGGCAACTCCCGCACTACGTCGGCCGCGACGCCGGCCGCTATCGGCCCACCACCCATGACTGGGGCCCGATCGTCGTGCCGCCACAGCATTACTTCGTGATGGGTGACAATCGGGATCAGTCCTACGACAGCCGCTATTGGGGATTCCTGCCGCGCGCACACATCCGGGGCAGGCCGCTCTTCATCTATATGAGTGTTGCCACCCGGCCGTTCCGGATTCGCTGGAACCGGCTGTTGCGTCATCCGTCCTAGTCGTCGGTTCTCGGTTGTCGGTTGTCAGTACTGACGACCGATGACTGATGACCGACTACTTATATCGGTAGGTAATTCGTCCCCGGGTGAGATCGTACGGAGACAGATCAACGGCGACGCGATCTCCCTGCAAGATCCGGATGTAGTTCTTGCGCATCTTGCCGCTGACGTAGGCAAGCACTTCATGTCCATTTTCGAGTTTTACGCGGAACGTCGTGTTCGGTAGCACTTCGGTGACGGTCCCCATCATCTGAATCGCGTCACCAGCCACGCAGATCTCCGGTCATAAGCTCCTTGGGTCCATGGTTGCGTCCCGCGGGGGCTCCATCCCCCGGGTGATATAGTACGCGTGTCGGCTGCAGCCGCCACAGGTCAGGCTGATCCGCTCCGGTATGACGATCTCACCCAGGCGCGAGGGACGGCGGCGCGGCGAGCGCTGAATCGTCCGGGTTCCACACGATGGGCACACGAGCGGCTCATGTGCCCGATCTGCTGCAATGAGCGCGAGTGCTTCCGGCGCCCGGTACTCCTTGATCCCTCGTCTTCCCACGGCGGCTCCCCTCTGGGTCGAAATCTATACTACCCCCTTCTTGACGCGCTTCCCCGGCGGGCTATCTCTCCCACAACCAGGAGAGGTTGCATGGACAACGCCCGGACGCGCCACCGCACCGACCCGATTCCCCAGTCCCGAACCCCGACGGCTCCCTACCAGCCGGTGGCCGCCATCGAGGTGGATGCCGTGATGCCGGCGGAGCGTGGTTTCACGCTCACGGGCCAGGGCGCGCCGCCTGATCGCGCGCTGTACCGGCTCGAGCTGCGCTTCGAGCTGCCGCTCGACGCCCGCACCCGCACGGTGCTGGGTGAGCTGCTGTCGCAGTCAGGCATCACCTTGTCGCGAAGAGACACGGCCGTTCGTAATTCTTGACGCGCCCGAGGGGGGTATGTAGCTTGGGCGACCTTTTGAACCCGCAACCCTAACCCCAACCCCGGCATGGCTGCTGAGCTAGGCGGTTCGCAGATCTCGTCGTTACTCGAAGCCCTTCCCGGCATCGCCAGCGTGCTGCGCAGTCCGGTGGCGGACGCGCTCATCAAGGCGATGCGTGCCGCGGCGGGCATCGCGGATTTCACCCCGGAAGACGCGGAAGAGCTGGTGCGCTACGCCGTGCGCCGTGGCTTGATAGGTCCGGACGAAGGCGATCGCGTGCTCGCGGAGGTGCAGGAAGGCCTCCGGAAGAAAAAGCCGGTGCCGGTGAAGAAAACCGCGCCGAAGAAAGGGAAGAAGCCGCCGGCGCGGCGCTAGACGCGAAAGCCGCGCACCAAGCCGCGCAACTTTTCGGCCGCCTGGAGCAAGTCTCCGGCGGCCGCTGCCATTTCCTGGGTCGACGCGCCCTGCTGCTCGGTGGCGGCCGTGACCTGCTCCGCGCTCGTCGCATGCGCCACCGCGCGATTGACCACCTGCTGCGCCTGCGCGCCGAGCTGCTCGGTCACGCCGCGGTTCTCGTTCGCCGCTTTGGTCACCTGCGCGGCCGCCTGCTCGACCTGCTCGACCGCCGCGACGATCTCGGTGAGGCCGCGCGCCGCGCCCGCCGCGACCGACTCGATCCCCCGCACCTTGGCTTGTCCCACGGACATCGTCGCCGTGACTTCTTCGACTTGCTCGCGAATCACGCGCGTCGTCCTGGCGACGTCTTCGGCCGCGCGCGCCGACTCGTCGGCGAGCTGGCGCACTTCCTCCGCCACGACCGCGAAGCCGCGGCCATGCTCGCCGGCGCGCGCGGCCTCGATGGCGGCGTTCAACGCGAGCAGGTTGGTCTGCGAGGAAATCCGCTTGATCAGCTCGACGAAGTCGTCGATCGCCGCGCTCTGCTGGGCGAGCTGCGTCACTTCGGTCGCGGTCGTCCGGACCACCTCGCGCACATCGAGCAGCGTCGACCCTGCCGCGGCGACGTCGTTGCGGTGCCGGTCCGCCACCGTGCGGATTTCCTCCCCGAGCCGCGCCACACGTGCGGCCGCTTCAGCCATCTCGGCGGTGACGCGCCGCTGCTGCTCCAGCGCCGACTGCGTGGCGCGCAGCTCGCTGCGCTGCTGCTCGGCGCCGCCCGAGATCTCGAGCATGGCGCTCGATACCTGGCTCGACGATGCAGCCAGCTCTTCACTCACCGAGGAAAGATCACTGGCGGAGGCGGCGATCCTGTCGGCAGAGCCCACGACCTCCGACACGATGCCGCGGAGCCGCTCGCCCATCTGGCGCATCGCGTCGGCGAGTACCTGAAACTCGCGGGGCATGCGCCCGGTCGTAACGGGGCGAAGGTCTCCGCTCCCGAACCGCTCCGCGGCGGTCACGAGACGCACCAGCGGCCCCTCCACCCAGCGCAGCGTCAACGCGCCGACCACCACGCCGACGGCCAGCGTCGTCACGAGCACCAGCCATAACAGGACTTCGCGTTCACGGGCCAGGCGCGTCAGGCGCTGGCCCGCCGAAGTAGCGCGGTCTGCTTGCCGGGTCGACAACTCCCGCACCAGGCGCGTCAGCTCGGTAACCGGCTCGCGCACCGCGGCGGCTGCCGTGGCCGCCGCGCCGCGCCGCCCCAAATCGATGTTGGCATGCGCGATCGAGTAATCGACGTGAATCGCGGATTGGAGCTGCTTGATGCGGTTCACGGTTATCCGGTCCGCTTCCGTCAGCGCCGGCAGCTCGTCCAGCTGCTTCTGATAGCGGAACGCGGCGTCGGCCGCGGCTTGGAACTGATCCGCGGCCTGTTGGGTGCCGTCGTCGAGGTACTCGTGGGCAGCGCGAATTTCGTCGAACACGGCCGTCACGAGACCGTTGCCGACTTCGCTCGATGCGCGGAGGTGCTCGATCTCCGTGCTCAATGAGCGGCGCAGCGTGGCGAGGGAGGTCACCCCGACGAGCGCGGCGATCACCAGACCGGCGAGCAGGCCCGAGAGCCCGAGGATGATGCGCCAGCGAATCGTATCGAGCCTGTTCATTGCGCCGATTGCGTGACCAAACGCCCGCTCCTCACCTCACCGATCACGACTGATTTCGCCGGGACGTCCCCACGCGCGTCGAAGCCGATGGTGCCGGTGACGCCCTCAAACGCCGGCACCTCGGAGCCGACGCGGGCAAGCCGGTCGCGTATCGCGCGGCGGTTCGTGCCTGCGTCGGTCAACACCGTCGCCAGTAGCTGCACGATGTCGTATGCGCCCGCGCCCCGATGGTCCGGCCGTTCGCCCGGGTACGCGCGCGCGTACGCCTCGACGAACCGCTCGTTGCGAGTGCCGGGCCGGTCGATCAAATACGCGGTGGAAATACGCACGCCGTCGGCGAGCGGTCCCGCGGTCTCGAGGCCGGTCAGCGCGTCACCGCCGAGCGCAGCCCAAGCGACGCCGATCCGCGCCATATCCCGCAGCGCCAGCTCGGCGCCGGTGCGCTCGGTGGCCAGCATCAGGGCATCCACGCCGCCGCGTTGCTTGAGGCGGGAGAGGTAGGGCTCCAGGCTCGCAGTGGACGAGAGTGCTGGATCTTCCTCGAGGACCTCGCCGCCCAGACGCCGAAACTCGGCGGCGAAGCTGAGTCGGAGCCCTCGTCCGTAGTCGTCCTCGACGTAAATCACGCCGACCCGGCGCGCGCCCAGCGTCTGCCGCGCAAACCGGGCGAGCTGCGCGCCGTGGCTGAGATCCGTGGGGCAGACTCTGAACACGTAGGGATTCACGCCGGACAGATCTGGACTCGAAGCGGACGGCGAAATCATGACGACGGGCCGGCGGGCCGTGCCATACACCCGGCCGGCCACGAGTGAGGTGCCTGAGGTCAGATGTCCCACGACGGCGACGACGGCGGGATCCTCCACCAACACGCGCGCGACGCGAATCGCAACGTCGGGCCGCGCGCTGTCGTCCATGATGCGGAGCGCTAGCTGGCGCCCGCGTATACCGCCACGTGCGTTGATTTCCTTTACGGCGAGCTCGGCGGCGTGCTGCATGGACGTTCCACGGGGTTGTGAGAACGGTCCCACCAGCCCCAACACGATCGGTCCCTTTTCGCCGCCGGCGCTTCCAGAACAGCCTGCGATGATCAAAATGCCGGCGAGGAGCCTTCGCAGAATTCCTCCTCGATGTGGAGAGGGAGAGTGCGGGCAAGGTTAAGCCTCTCCATGGGATAGCGCAATATCCACGCGCTTTCCACATTAGGGCATGGATGCGATTCGACAGCTGTGCGGATTCGCCGCGGGACTCGAACGACTGCTCGCCGCGCGTGACGCCGCAGAGCTGGATGAAAAATGGGAAGAGCTGAACATCGGGCAGCTCGGATGGGAGGCGCTTGCCCTCGCGCGGCGCGCGAACACGGAGAAGCTCGAGCCCGCGCTGACGCAAGTGGATCGCCGCCTGCTCGCCGCGTTGGAGCGCTGCCGTGCGTTTCTCGATCCGCACATCGTCACGTTCCGCATCCCCGAGCTCGAGCGCTTCCAGCACGCGGCCGCGGCCGCGCTGGTGGGCGCGCGCTGGGGTGTCGCCGGACTGCGCACGGTCATCGCCGACACCCAGGCGCCGTTGGGACGCCGTTACTACGCGTTTCTCGCGCTCGCCGAGCGCCATCCCAAAGACGCTTGGCCGTTATTCGCCAAGTACCTGGAGACGCCGGGGGCGCATCACGCGTTCGTGGCGGCGGCCGTCGAAGCGGCGCGCTACTACCCGGGCCAGGCGTATGCCCTTGTGGGGCTGTTCCAACGGATTCGCGGCGACGAGATGCTGCGCCGCTTCCTCGCCCCCAAGATTCTCGAGTCCCTCTACGTCCTGGGAGATCCCGCCGCCCTTCCTCTTTATGAGGAGCTGCTGGTGGCCGGTCATACCGATCGGGACGTGGAGCGGTGCGAGGTCACGCGGGCATTGGTCGCGGTCCGCAAGCTGACCGGCCGCGTCGCGGCGAACAGCAAGTTTCCCGATCCCGACGAGCCGCACGTGCGACAGGCGCTGGATGAGGCGGAGCGTCTGTTTGAGGAGGAGCGTGACCGGCTCGCACCGGTGGTGGTGATCTAGCTGTGATTGATAAGGAGGTTGTTCACAGAGGCATGACGAGCGAAGTTCTCGTCAACAACATCTCGGTGCCGACGCGATTCCGCCCCGGTACCCGCTGGGTCATGGCGGGAACTTCATGCGGGCGAGCAACGCCTGGAAGCGCGGGTGGCCGCGCAGCGGAGCCACGTAGGGGTACACGTTGAGCCACGCCATCTCCCGCCAACGCCCACGATAGGCTGCCTCGAGATCGTCCAGCGCCCGCTCCTGATCACCTAGGCTCAGGTGGGCGAGCGCAAGCTGCCACGGCGACACCGCGCCGCGGCGCCCGCGCTCCTCGAGGTGCCGCAGCATCGCCACGGCGCTGTCATGCTGCCCGGCGCGCCCGTACACCCAGGCTCTCAGCCCCAACGGCGATCGCGCACTATCGAGCTCGGCGATGGCTTCGGCATGGCGGCCCTCCAACTCGTGCGTGATGCCGAGCGCCTGCTGGATCTCCTGGTCATCAGGAAAGACCTGGCGGGCGGATCGCAGCATCGCTTCAGCCGCCGAGTATCTCCCGGCGAAGCGAGCAGGATACGATGCCACCGCGGCCACCGCTGGCGAGAGAGGATCGAGCTGGCTGGCCAACCGCATCTCGCGCTCGGCCTCCTCGAAGCGGGCCATCGCGATGAGGAAGCCGCCGCCGTAGATGAAGTGGGCCCTGGCGTTGGACGGGCTCAGCTCGATGGCCCGGCGCAGGAGCCGTTCCGCCTCCGGCCAGTCCCAGTCGTACTCGAAGGCGATATGGCCCAGCACCAGGTAGGCGTCGGCCAGTTCCTCGTCGAGCGCGAGGGCCTTGCGGGCAATCGTCCGGGCTTGGGGAAACGCATCGGGTGGCGCGCCGAACTCGTGACCCCGAATCACCCAGGCGTCGGCGAGGCCGGCATAGGCTGCGGCGTACGTGGAGTCGAGTGCGATCGCCTGTCGATAGAACGCGATGCTGCGCTGCAGACCCTCGCCAGTGTTGGTGTTGAAGTGCCAGCGCGCGCGCAGGTATGCGGCGTTGGCCTCCGAGTTTTGCGGGCGCTTGTCCGCCATCCGCGCCACTTCCTGCGGGGTGAAGGTGACCCGCGCGCCGCGCGCGAGGGCGTCAGCTGCCTCGCGGGAGAGGGACAGCATGTGGCGCTGGTCGCCCTCGAACGTGCGGGCCCAGAGATGACGGTCGCGGCGGGCGTCGATGAGCTGCAGCGTGACGCGAATGCTGTCCTCTGCGCGGAACACGGCCCCTTCCACGAGCGCGTCTACGTTCAGCTCCCGGGCGATCTCCGGCACTGACTTCGCGGTGCCCCGATAGCGCATCACCGACGACCGTGAGACGACGCTCAGCCCGCGGATTTGTGCGAGTTCGGTGATGACCGCCTCGTGCACTCCGTCCACCAGGTACTGGTGCGCCGAATCCCCGGTGTTGTCGGCCAATGGTAGCACGGCGAGCCGGCGCAGCGGGGCGCCCGCGCCGGTCGCGTTGATCGCCCACCAGCCGGCGAGGCCGAGGAGCAGAAGTCCTGCGGCGAGCGCCGGGAGACGCACGACGAACCGCGTCCTCGCGGCGTGGGCGACCTCCGCGACTGGAGTCGGGAACTGCGTCGGTGCGGTGCGGACGATCTGTTGTGGTGCCACACGCAAGGTCGGCTGCGAGCGGAGCTGTGCAGCCAGCGTCTCGATCTCGGGGTCGGGCTCGGCGTCGAGTTCTGCGCGCAGGCGGGCGCCGTGCTGGTCGGCGTGCCGGATCGCTCCGGCGCGATCCCCGGCCATGTCGAGGGCCCGCATCAACCGGACGGCGACTCGTGACGTGTAAGGGGAATGTTCCGCCAGCCGGCTCCACCACTGCACCGCGCCCGCATGGTCGCCCCGCGTCTCGGCGCCGTGGGCGAGCTGCTCGAGGACCGTGGCGTACCGGCGGCTGAGCCGCTCGCGTTCCGCTTCGACCCACCGCTCGAACTCCGGGGCCCCACCGAGGAAGAACCCTCCCAGAAACGGGCCTCCGTACCGGCCCACCGCGCGCTCCAGATCCCCCGCGTCGAGCGCCTGCTCGAACGCCCATACGTCGCACCGGCACTGCGTTCGTTCGAGGCCGACCTCTTCGTCACCCCGCGCCGTCACCACGTCGTCACCGAGGGCGTGACGCAGGCCGTGCAGCGCTTGACGCAAGGCGCTGCGCGCGTGTGGGGTGTCCTGTTCCGGCCAGAAGAGCGCGAGCAGAGAATCGCGGCGATGGAGGCCGCGCGGCGCGGCAACGGCGAGGTAGATGAGGAGGGCGGTGCGCTTGGGTTGGACCAGAACGGAGCGGAGCTCGGCACCGTCTCCGTTCCGGAGGTCCACCGCGCCCAGCGTGCACAACTCGATCACCGCTGTCCTCGCGCCCGGAGGGACTGCAGGGTCAACGATCCCGTAACACTCCCCTAACCTCCACGTCACGCTGCTGACCGATCGTGGAGACCGGGACCTTGGGCAAACCTACGGGTCGCGCCGAACGCCCGCAACACATTCCTCGGTGCAGTCCCCAGGACGTGGCTCCGGTCGCCCTTTCACCGTCACGCATTGGGGGTCGTTTATGCGAAAGCTCGCGTGCTGCCTCGTGTCGCTGCTCCTCGTTGCCTGTGATCGGCAGCCGGTCGCGCCATCGTCGCGCGTCGCCCTGCGGGTGTCACGGTTCGAGAACGCTCCCTGGTCCGCGCCCGCGAATCTCGGCGCGCCCGTGAACTCTTCCGCTGCAGAGATGAACGCCGCGCTTTCGCCTGACGAGCTGAGCCTGTACTTCGTATCGACCCGCGCGGGTGGCCTCGGCGGCGCCGACATCTGGGTCTCGCGGCGGGCCTCGCTTGACAGCCCGTGGGAAACTCCCGTGAACCTCGGTCCAGGCGTGAACAGTCCGGGCCTCGAGGCGGCGCCATCCCTTTCCATCGACGGGCACCTGCTGTTCTTCTCGAGCGACCGCCCGGGTGGACAGGGGTCGAATGATATCTACGTCGCGCGTCGAGCCGACAAGCACGACGACTTGAGCTGGGGACCCGCTACGGACCTGGGCCCTGACGTGAACACGGGCGGGTTCGAGGCAGGCGCGGTCTACTTGCAGAGCGCCGAAGAAGGGTCGGCGAACCTGTACTTCGTTCGAGGACCAAGCTCGGGCAACCTCGGCATCTTCGTGGCGCCGATCACGAGGGGCGGTGAGACCCGCGGCCCCGCCGCACCCGTTGTCGAGCTCAACGATGCGAGTCCGGGCGTAAGCAGCGTCCACCCCTCAGTCCGTGCGGATGGACGCGAGGTCTTCTTCCACTCCAACCGTACCGGCGGCCTCGGGGCAACCGACCTTTGGGTATCAACCCGTCCGTCCGTCCACGATCCCTGGTCCACACCGGTGAACCTGGGCGCACCACTGAATTCAGCGGCCGGTGAGTTTCAGCCGACGCTGTCCGTCGACGCGCGGACGCTGATCTTCACCTCCACTCGGCCCGGAGGTCTCGGGAACTCGGACATCTGGGTTGCCACGCGCCAGCCAAACCCGTAGCGCGCGGGAGCCCGCCCGGCCAGCGCCGGGCGTTCGGCGTTTGGAGCGACCCGAACAGTTCGGAGCACGCGGTCCGCGTGCACTGGACCTACAGGCAAGCAGTTCGGCAATGCAGCCAGGAGGTTGTCATGAATGCCAAGTTCTGGAAAACGGTGGTCGCGGCCGCAGCCCTGTCGTGGGCGGCGTGCAGCGACCGCCAGCCGGTCGCGCCGGATGGGGCGGGGGCCGTTTCGGCGGACCAGCGGAACCTGGACGGCCCGCGGGAGGTCCAGGGGCAAATCGGGCCAGGGGCCCTGTATTCCGCGTCGATCCCGGCGAACTGGAACGGCGATCTCGTGGTCTTCGCGCATGGCTGGATGTCCCCGACCGATCCCGTCGCCCTGCCGGACATCGGGCCGTTCCGTGATGGCATCCACGCGCGCGGCTACGGTCTCGCGCTCTCGAGCTATTCAGAGAATGGCTTCGCCGTCCGGGACGGCGTGCTGCGGACCCGCCAGGTGCGGGACCTCTTCATCTCGAACTTCGGCCAGCCGCGGCGCACGTATCTGTCGTCAGGGTCGATGGGCGCCCAAGTAATCATGCGACTGGCCCAGCAGAACCCACAGCACTACGACGGCGTCCTGCCGATGTGCGGGCCCGTGGGCGGCAGCCAGATGGAGATCGACTACATCATGAACGTCCGGGTGTTGTTCGACTACTTCTATCCCGGCGTGATCCCGGGGGACGCGGTGCACGTGCCTGCGGGGCTCGACTTCGGAACGGACGTCGTTCCCGCGGTGCTCGATGCGATTCTCACCAACCCGGGGCCGGCCTTCGAGCTCGCGGGCGTGGATCAGGTCGACATCCACTACGCCGACTTCGGCGAACTGCTTGAAACCATTCTTACCGGCTTGTTCTTCAATACCTGGTCCGATTTCATGGGCGACTTGCGCGAGCGGACCCACGGGCACGACTACTTCGACAACACGCGCGTGGCCTACACCGGATCGGCCGACGACGCCGCGCTCAACGCCCGCGTGGGCCGGTTCGCCGCGGCGCCCGACGCCCTCGAGTTTCTCCGGCAGTGGTACCAGCCGGACGGCACGCTCACGATGCCGGTGCTGACCGTGCACACCACGCGAGATCCCGTGGTGCCGAGGCTGCACGACGCGGCGTTTCAGGCAGCCGTGGCGGCGGCGGGCAAGTCTGATCTGCTGGTGCAGCGGTTCATCGATGTGTTCGGGCACTGCAGCGAGGATTGGGCGGACGACCTGACGGCGTTTGACGATCTCAGGACCTGGGTGGAAACCGGCATCA
The DNA here is from genome assembly GCA_035710265.1 of Gemmatimonadales bacterium. Classification (GTDB taxonomy): domain Bacteria; phylum Gemmatimonadota; class Gemmatimonadetes; order Gemmatimonadales; family GWC2-71-9; genus 20CM-2-65-7. Next base: position 52,415 of record DASTDR010000331.1, read on the forward strand.
AGCCCGCGCCCTGACGCAAGTCGTGCCGGGCCTGTTCGGGAGCGCAGCTCGAGGTGGAGCTGCGCTCCCGCTACGTAGTGACCCGGTTCCGCCTGGGCGGGCGTCAGTGAGCAACTTCCTTGTGAATCGCATCTACCGGACGAACGTGGCCAGTTTGTCGCGGTAGGTTTTTCCGCCCAGCTCGTAGGTGTCGTTGTGGCCAGAGCCCTCGATCATGACGAACTCAACGGGTCCGCCCGCCGCCGCTGCGACCTCCTGCCCCATCCGCATCGGCACGAGCATGTCCGCGGTGCCATGGAAGATGAGGGCAGGGCAGCGGATGCTTGGCATGCGGCCGATGTTGTCGAGGCTGAGGCGCACCAAGCCCCCAGGCACGAAGCGATAGTGCCGCGCGGCCATTCCTTTCGCGCTGGTGAAGGGTGATTCGAGGATCAGGCCGGCGACGTCGCGGGTCGAGGCCACGTGCGTCGCGGCTGCGGAGCCGAGGGAGCGGCCGTAGACATAGATGCGCTTTGGGTCGACATCAGAGCGGGCCCGCAGGGCGTCATACGCGAGATCTGCGGCTTCGTACATTCCCGCTTCTGAAGCCTTCCCTTCACTGGCCCCATAGCCGGGATAATCCACGACGAGCAAGGCGGCGTGTGACGGCCGAAAATCTCGAATTATCGGCCAGATAGCCGCGATGTTCTCTCCGTTGCCGTAGAACCAGAGCATCCCAGGCGTCTTTGCCGCCGCAGTATCTCGCCGCCCTTCGCCGCCCTTCGCCGCCAGATACCAGCCGACAAGCCGCGTCCCGTTGGCCATCGTGAGCTCAACGTGCTCACCCACATCCAGGACAGGCAGGGCCGCCCGCGGCGCCGGGAAGGTCAGCTTCTCTTGAAAAGCCCAGAGGAGCGCGACGATGACCACATAGATGCCCAGAAGCCCAACAACGATGGACATGGCGAGTGTTAATTTGTGCCGCAATGAACGGCGATCCTCAGCTCGTCTCGCGCGCGCGTGGAGCGTTGCTCGGCCTGGTCGCCGGGAATCAGCTGGGCGTTCCGACGGAGCATCTGGGTACGGCAGACGCCATTCGACGGTCGTTCCCGAACGGTATTCGGAACCTCGCGCCGCCTCCCAAGAACTCCCCCTACGACGACGACGCGGCGATGGCACTGCTGCTCGGCGAATCGCTGCTCGCGAGCAACGGCTTCGACGCGGGCGACGTGGCGCGCCGTTGGGTCAAATGGATGAAGATGGATGGGCGCGGCATCGGTATCACCACCAAGCGAGCCCTCACGCTGATCGATCGGGGCAAGGAGCCGTTCGAGGCGGGCCGCCTGGCCTATCAGGAGAATCCGGGCCGGTCGGCCGGAAACGGCAGCGTCATGCGCTGTATCCCCGTGGCGCTGCGCTATCACGACCAGATCGACAAGCTGATTCGCATTTCGACGCAGCAGGCGGCGATCACGCATGCGGACGAACGCTGCACCTGGGCCGCTGCCGCGGTGAACCTCGCGGCGCGCGAGCTGCTGCACGGCAACATCTACTTCATCGACGAAGTATTGCACCTGATCGGTGACCGGGCGCCGCGCGCCCTGCTCGACGCGATCCATCGCGTGCCGCGGGAGCAGGAAAGTGACCTGCCGATCGCGGTCCCAGGAGAAGCCGGCTACGTCGTTCATTGCGTGGAGATCGCGTTGTGGTTCGTGACGCACGATCGCACGCTCGAAGACGCGCTGGTCTTCCTGGCGCAGGCCGGCGGCGATACCGACACGAACGCCGCTGTGGCGGGGGCGTTGCTGGGCGCTCGCTACGGAGAGGCGGAATTGCCGCCGCGATGGGTCGATCAGGTCACCGGCGCGCAGGGGATCGCGGAGCTCGCCGAGCGGCTCGTAACGGCTACTTAGACTTCGACTTCGACGCTTGAGGGGGCCGGTACTTCGCGATCCGGTCCATCACGTCGCGGTCGTTGAACGTGATCGACACCACGCGCCAGGTTTTCCCACCACGCCAGTTGAGCCGGACGAACTTCCGCTCGTGCGACCACTCCCACATGCTCCGCTCGCGCCGCTGCGGCGCCCCCAGCTTCAGCCGCATATCGTCCTGCGTGCGCTTGAGCAGCGAAACGCTGCCGGAATCGAACAGCGAGATCACGGACGTGCGGCCTTCGATGACATTTGCGCTCAAGTAGAAGCGCGCGCTGTCGGCGGGATCCCGGACCGGGACCGCGCAATCCATGACTTGCGCCGTGTGGTGCATGGTCTGGCAGGCCAGGACGTCCTTACTGGTCTGCGCCATGCCGCGAGCCTTGCTCGCGAAGTCGCGATACGCCATGCCGGGCGAGAATCCTCGATAGGCCAAGGACTGCGGCGGAGTCGCGGGAGAGGCTTTGGGTGCGGCCGCCGGCGCCTGGAGCAGCAGGCCGAGCAGAAGCGCGTGGGTCATGGCGCCAATATACGAAAAGCAAACGGGCCCGGTGTGTTCCGGGCCCGTCACTACAGCTGTTGCCGCTCGCTCAGACCTTGCGAACGTTCTGCGCTTGCAGCCCCTTCGGACCCTGGGCGACGTCGAATTCGACGTTGTCACCCTCGGCGAGGCTCCGGAAGCCCTCGGCCTGGATTGCCGTGAAGTGGACGAACACGTCCGGACCCGACTCCTGCGCGATAAAGCCGAAGCCCTTCGCGTCGTTGAACCACTTCACCTTACCCTTTGCCATATCTGTTCTAACCTCTGCACAATGGGGCTGGGCCCCGAACGGGATCGACCCAGGCCACCGCGGTCCTGGGACGGGCTCAAACAAAAATCCGCGAGACAGATGGTCCTCGCGGAAGCGCAGACAGCCGATGACGGTAGCCACGTATGCTTGAACCGCGGGCAAAGGTATGGACCGTCCTGAAACCTGTCAATTAGGACTGCCGTTTCGTCCTAATTGCACTATGCTGACAGCTTCATGACAGCTCGTCCTTGCGCTACCGCTCTTCCGCTTGAGGCGGGCCCCCTGTAACCTCAGGCTCCACTATAACCGCCGTCGGATGGAGGAGTCCCCATGTTGTTGTACGCGCTACTGTCGCTAGTCATGGTGCAGCAGCCCACCAGCACCACCGCTCCACAACGAATCGCCAAAGTCGAAGTCCAGCCATCGGGCGGCGAAGTCCCGATCGGAGGCAAGCTCAAGTTCAGCGCGCGGGCCCTCGACGCGGCCGGCAACCCGGTGCCCGGTGCGCAGATCGGCTGGTTCGTCGGCGGCGACATCGGGAGTGTCGACTCGCTCGGCGAGTTCACGGGCGGCTATCAGGGATACGCGCGCGTGACGGCGGTCGGATACATCCCCGGTGACCAGCACAGCCAGGTGTTTGGCTCGTCGCTGGTGCACGTGCTGCCCGAGCCGGCTGCGCGGATCGTGCTCGATTCCCGTCCGACGCGCGTGGTCGCAGGATCGCGCCTGACGCTATCGGGGACTGCGTTCTCACGCCACGGCGACAGGCGCTACGATCCGATCACATTCACGTCGAGTAATCCGCGCATTGCCAGTGTGACCGCTGACGGACGGCTGCGCGCGGTCGCGGCGGGCCGTGCGACGATTACGGCGACTTCCGGTCGCGCGACTGAAACGCTGCCGATCCAGGTTGTGGCCAACACGGTCGCGCGCGTGACGGTCGAGCCGGGCACGTCCAATGTGCGCACCGGCGATGTCGTGAAGTTCACCGCCGCCGCGCGCAACACGGCGGGCCGGCCGGTGGCCGATGTGGCCGTCGATTGGGCGGTGACGGCGGGGCCCGGCGTGTCGCTGATCGACGAGTCCGGCACGTTTGTCGCCGAGCTGCCCGGGACCTATACGGTCACGGCGTCGATCGGCGGCAAGGCAGGCGATGCGGTGGTGCGAGTCGCGCCGCGCGAAGTAGGGCGCGGGATCGAAGTGCGCGGCCGTGTGCCGATCACGATGAGCACAGCGGAAGTGTGGCTGCATCCGACCGCCCCGTGCGCCTATCTCTCGACGATCGCCGACCGAGTGTATGCGATCGACATCAGCGACGTGACGAAACCAAAGATCGTCGACTCGATGATGACCAACGCGCGCATCGTGAACGATGTGATGACGACCGAGGACGGGAAGTACGGCGTGTTCTCGCGCGAGGGCGCGTCCGATCGCAAGAACGGAATCGTCGTATTCGATGCGAGCAACCCGTGCCACCCGAAGCCCGTCTCCGAGTACACGCAGACGGTCTCCGGCGGCGTGCACAGCTCCTACGTCTATAAGGGCCACGCGTACATCACGGACGATGCGACCGGCTCGATGCGGATCATCGACATTCAGGATCCGCAGCATCCCAAGGAGGTCGCGCGCTGGCAGACCGAGCAGTCCGAAGCGGGTCGCTACCTGCACGACGTGATGGTGGTCGATGGACTCGCCTATCTCGCGTACTGGAACGACGGGCTGATCATCCTCGACGTTGGAAATGGGATGAAGGGGGGCAGTCCCACCAATCCGCAGCTCGTATCACAGCTCAAGTACGACTTGAATGCGGTCTACGCGCGGGTCTCACAGCTGTGGGGACCGGGCTTCGTGCGCGGCACCCATACCGCCTGGCGGCAGGGCAAGTATGTGTTCGTCGGCGACGAGGTATACGCCGGGCGTCCGTACAAGGGACTGCAGGACGGGAATAACCTGACGTTCGGGCGGCTGCACGTCATCGACGTGTCCGACATCAGGAATCCCAAGGAGGTCGCCTGGTATGAGCCGACGGACGGCGGCGTGCATAACGTCTGGGTCGTGGGCGATACGCTGTATCTGGGCAACTACCAGGGGGGCGCGCGCGCGCTCGACGTGTCCGGCGAGCTGAAGGGCGATCTGCTGCGTCAGGGACGGGAAATGAGCTGGATTCTGACGGTCGACTCACTCGGACATCGGCGTGCGCCGTTTGCCTGGGGCGCTGTCGTGAAGGACGGGAACATCTTTGTCCCGGATATCAATACAGGCCTTTGGATTCTGAGGCTGGAGCCGAAGCAACAGGCAACACCCTAAGAGGCCAGTTCCAAGACGGCGAAGTGGCCACAAGCTAACAGCTTGAAGCTATTAGACTTGTGACCACTTCGCCGTCTGTGCAACTGGCGTCTTGGTCCTACTGCTGACTTACTGTCTTGGTACTGTCGGGCTTATTAAGAGCTGCCTGAGCGTTCCGGAACGCCAACAGCGCGTCATCGTAGCTCTTCAGCTTTGCCGTGAGGTTGGTGGTCACCGTCGCCGGATCTCGCCCCGCCGTCTTCTCACAAGCCGACGCCGCGTTCGAAAGGGAATCGAGTCGCGTGGTGACCTGCTTGGCCAGGATGCGCAGCGAGTCGCTATAAGCCGCAGACTGCATCTTCGGTCGGCCGCTCGCGATGAAGGACCGTCCGCTGCCGCACAACCCGCCGAGTCGCTTGGCGGCGCGCGTACGGGTAACGGAATCAGCCGACGCCGTTCGAACGACGCGGTTCAGCCCGTCACGAATCTGCGCGATGCCGCGCGTGGCAGTCTTCAGCCCCTCCATGTACCGGATCTGCTCGATCGTGGGCTCCGGTGGTGGCGGAGGCGGGGTAGGCGTGGGTGCGACCGGAGCCGCTGGAACAGGGACTGGCACCGGCGGCACGGTGTCCCGGTTCGTCACCGTATCCTGCCGCATGGTCACTGCGGTGATCACCATCACGAATCCGACAAGCATCACAAACAGCTCCTCTAACAGTTGAAATCCTGCTCGGTTATTATCCCCGGATGGCCGTTCCCGCAACATCCCGCATCACGCGGACATTCGAGGATCGTGCCGACGCGCTTGCCCATTTCTTTCAGCGCGCCGGTGAAGCGCCGCGTCTGATCGCGTACGACGACGCGGTCGGTCTGCCGCTCGACCAGGCGCTCGCGGCGCTCGAGTGGACCGCGCAGATCGGCATTCTTGCCGCGGAAGACCTCGTGCATGCGGCACGCCTCGGTCCGGATTCTGCCGCGATTGTCGTCGAGCGTCGCGAAGGCGACAACCGCGTGTTCGTTTATTTCGGTCCGCGCATGGATGCGCCACCCGCAGACCCATACGAAGGTACCCTGCTCTATGATGAGCCGGGAGTCCGTTCGTACATTTTCGCCGAACGGGGCCATTCGATCGCGCATTTCCTGCGCGCCACGCACGGACTCGGCGCGGCATTGAGTCTGTTGTCACGCCGCGCGCCTGAGCTGCGTCACATTCGCCGCTGGACCCAGGTGCTGTTCAGCGAACCAGCCGTCGGACGTTCGACACAACTGCTCGCCGGGTGGTTTGCGACGAGCGGAGCCGGGTTCTTGTTCGTTCCCGCGTCGGCAGACGAGCCGTATACCTACTTCGAGGTGGCTAACGAAGGGTAAATACCCCAATGTGGGAACGTGCGCGCTGTGGATTCACAACTCCACATCGTGTGGATGAAGTCGGGAACAGCTTGAAGCTTTGCGTTTTACTCTCCACAATCGATGCACATCGAAGTGAGCTAACCCGAAGAAACATCGGCACTTGCGCGGTTTTTTACTGGCCCTATATTGTTCCCACGCGGCTTGGAGGGAAGGGTTGGGACCTGGCGTCTCAACAACGCCTTCAAGACGGGTCCGAACGGAAATTCCGGGGAGGGCGCCGATGCAACCAAGGGCTCAGGCGCTCGTTGATCCGGGAGTAAACTCACCGGGTCGGACAGCTGGGGCCAGTCGCGTTGCCCTAGCCACGTCGAAATGGTGCCTCGACGTGCAGTGCGGAGGATCGGTCCGCGACCCGATCTGACCCGTAGCACCCACATTGGTGAACTGGGCGACCCGACGGGGTTGCCTAGGGATGGAAGCCGGAGCCCCTGATTGCCCTACCGAGGACGAAACAGTCCATAGGTGGCGACGGGGAGAAGAACGAAGGGCGCAAGCCCTCGACTCCGGGTAGCCAATGTGTCGGAGCCCCCGGGCGCGCCTATTGAGCCGACCCGGGGGCTTCGTCTTTTCTGTACACCGGTCTGCCGCTCAACATCGTCATCAGGACCTGCGCCCGCAGCATCTCTTCCGGAGCCGCCGTCATGATGTCCCGATCCAGCACGACGAAATCGGCGTACTTCCCCGCGGTGAGCGAACCGCTCTCGTTCTCCATGAACGCCGCATACGCCGGCCACAACGTGATGGACAACAGGGCTTCCTGACGCGTCGTCCGCTGCTCCGGCATCCAACCGCCCGCCGGGAAGTTCTCCGCATCCTGCCTGGTCACGAACGAGTGAAACGAGATCAGCGGGTTCACCGCCTCGACAGGAAAGTCAGATCCATTGGGAATCACGACACCGGTGTTCAGCAGCGACCGCCAGGCGTACGCCCCTTTCGAGCGAGACTGGCCGAGCCGGGCAGGGACCCAGTACATGTCGCTGGTTTGATGGCTGCCCTGCATCGAGGGGATCACATCGAGCGCTGCAAACCGCGGGATATCCTGATCGTGGAGAATCTGCGCATGCTCGATCCGGAACCTGTGATCCGCCGTCGGGACCTCGCGGAGCGCCGCCTCGAATTGATCGAGCACAATGCGGTTCGCCCGGTCCCCGATGGCGTGCACGTTCAGCTGAAAACCCGAGTGCAGCGCTCGGGCGGCGACGGCCCTGATCCGCTCCGGCGGCTGCGTGATCAGCCCGGTATTTCCGGCATCGTCGCTATACGGCTCGAGCAGTGCCGCCCCGCGGCTGCCGAGCGCCCCGTCCGCCGTGATCTTGATGGACCGAATCCAGAGTCGGCCGTCGTACAAGGCCTTCTGCGGGCCGCGCCGCATGAACGCATCGAGCACGGAGTCACTCGCGCGAATCATGACGTAGTTCCGCAGGTTGTATCGCCCCTCCTTTGCCAGCGCTTCGTATACCGCAATCCCCTCGGCGCCGACGCCGGCGTCGTGAATGCCCGTCAAACCCCAGCGGTTGGCCTCGGCAATCGCCGCGAGCGTCTGGTCGCGCAGCTCGGCGCGCGAGGGGGCGGGAATCACTCGACCGACGACGCCCTGCGCATTGTCCACCAGCACACCGGTCGGATTGCCGGCGGAGTCCCGGATCAAGCGGCCCCCGCTCGGATCTGGCGTCGACGCGGAGACCTGGGCCAGCTCGAGGGCTTTGGCGTTGACGAGCGCGGCGTGACCGTCGACCCTCGTCAGATAGACGGGATTGTTCGGCACGGCGCGCGACAACGCCGCATGGGTGGGGAAGCGCGTATCAGCCCAGTCGTTTTGATCCCAACCTCTCCCTCGAATCCACTCTCCGGGCCTCGCGCTCTTCGCGCCCTCCGCCACCCGCGCGATCACCTCGTCGAACGATCGCGTCCCCACCAGGTCGACCGTGCGTAACGCCTGTCCCAGTCCCAGCAGGTGTGCGTGGGCATCGACCATTCCGGCGATCACCGTCTTGCCGGTGAGGTCGAGCCGCTCCGTGCGGGGTCCCGCGAGCGCGAGCGCGCCGCGATTGCTGCCGACGTACGCGATGCGGCCGGACCGGACCGCGAGCGCTTGGGCCACCGGACGGTTCACATCCGACGTGTAGATGCGGGCGTTCGTGACGATGAGATCGGCGGGGGCGGGGGCGGGGGCCTGCTGCAGGGTCAGTGCGAGCAACAGCATCATGAGTGGAGTCTCGGGAGGTTGGTGTCGATTTCGTGTGTTTTGTGAAACGGCACCCGCGGGCCGCGAATCGGCACGAGGTGCGCGATCGAGTTGGCATAAAACTCGAGCAGCGGGCGCCCCTTCGGCAAGACGACCAGCGTCTGACCGTCCGCGACGACGAGGCGCCGCATGCGCAGCATGCGCCAGGCCCGGTCCCAGATCTCGGCGATACGGGCGCCGCCGCGCACGACCTTGCCGTTGACCTCCTGCAGCCGGTCGCGCAGCTGGTCCATGCGCTCGAGCAGCGCCTCCTGCGTGATGACGGTTTGCCCGAAAGACAGGAGCGCCGCGGCCGCGAGCGGCACGGGCGTCACCGGGACGATCGCGCCGATGCGCGCGAGCATGTTGCGCGCGAGGTGCTCGAGCTCACGGAGCCTGCGCTCTTTGGGAAGGCTCAACGGGTTGTCTGGCGTACTGCGAACCCACTCGCGGAGCGAGAGCGGAGTGCCGAAGTTGACCGCGACCCGTCCGTACCGTTTCAATCTGCCCGTCAGCAGCCGTACGGTGTTGCTGGCGAGATAGGACAGGACCGTGCCGAGCTGCGACAGTCGGGCAGGGCGGTCCTGCTGATCGATGAGCTCGCGAATCAGCGAGCGGTCTTCGAGCACGCGGTCGTAGTTGAGCGCGACGGGCACGAGCCAGATGTCGCGGTCGAATTCCGGATCGAGCAGCGTGCGGCAGATGTAATCGAGCAGCCCGAGCTTGGGAGGGCGCAGCTTGCCGTCGCGGGACAGCCCCCCTTCGGGAAAGATCCCCTGGGTCACGCCGTTGCGCGTAATGAGCTGGACGTACCGCTCCAGCACGGTGTGGTAGAGCGGCTCGCGGAATTTTCGCCGAATGAAATAGGCACCGAAGTTCTTGAACACGTACTCGAGCGGCCAGGCGCGCGCCCATTCACCAACGGCGTAGCTCACGTGCACGCCGCGCGCGAGCACGTACGCGACGACGATGTAGTCGGCGTTGGACCGGTGATTCATCAGGTACACGACGACGTCGCGCTTGGGGATGCGCTCGAGCGCGGGCTCGTCCTGATAGTCGACGCTCACCTTGTAGAGCAGGTTGACCAGCACCTTGGCGACGTTGTAGCCCAGCTTGTAGTACGAGAGCACGTTGAAATGCGGGATGATCTCGTCGAGGTATTTGCGCACCAGCCGCCGCACGGCGTTCTCGTCGAGGCCGTGCTCGGCCATGTGCGCGTGAACGGCGGCGGTAATGGCCGGGTCGTCCGCCAGTGCCCGGCGCGCCAACCGGGGTTCCTGCTTCTTGTAGCGGCTTAAGCGAGCGCGGAGCTCGTGAATGAGCCTCCCTCCTTCTTGAGCTGCGCATACCCCATCCCTTTGAGTCTGGAGATGCGCATGCTCATCGGAGGATGCGTTGCCAGGCGGTCCGCCAGCCAGCCCTCGCTGTTGGTCAGCCGGTGCCCGAGCGGGTCTACGATACAGAGGTGCGCGGCACCCCGCTTGATCACAGCCGTCGGCGCGGCTGCGGCTTCGATTTTTTCCAGGGCGCTCGCGAGCGCGAGCGGATTGCGCGTGAACTGCGCACTCATCGCATCCGCCAGGTACTCGCGCCCCCGGCTCACCGCCAGCGTGAGCAGCCGGCTCACGAGCGGCGCCACGATCCACGATACGAGCCACAGCACGAGCAGAATCGCGATCAGCGGGCCCGCGTTTTTCGACTTGCTCCGGCCACCCCCCCGCGCCGGGAAGGAGCCCATCCGCATCATTCGGCCGACGCCGTCGCGCACCAGCAGAATCGCTCCCACCAGCGCGGCCAGAGTCGTCATCAGGCGTACGTCGAGGTTTTTCACGTGTCCGAGCTCGTGACCGATCACCGCCTGGAGCTCGTCGCGCGTGCAGATCCGCAATAACCCTCGCGTCACCGCCACGTGCGCGTCGCTGGGATCATGCCCCGTCGCGAACGCATTCGGATCGTCGTCCGGAATGACCCAGACGCGCGGCCGTGGGACCCCCGCCGCGATGGCCATCTCGTCGACCACGTTCGCGAGCTGACGTTCGCCGTCCGTTTGCGGAGTCTGCAATTCCTCGGCCCCGGTCGCCCACAGCACTTTGTCCGGGCCGGTCTTGTAGATCCAGCGGGCGAGGATGATCGCGGCCACGGTGACCGACACGCCGAGCCACGGGAATGGATGCTGGCCTTCCAGCGCCCAGATGATGTCGGCGCCAAAGCCCAGCCAGGCGAAAAACGCCACGAAGCCAATCACCAGCCAGGTCGTGCGCCGGCGATTGGCTTCCTGTTTTTGAAAGAGATTACCGTCTGGAGAGGTCAACCTGCGGCACCACGCGTTCGGCTTGATCCTCGATTTCCCACAGGTCCGTTGGGGACGCATGGGCGACACCGGCCACGAGCGACGTGGGGAACTGCTGCTGCTTGGTGTTGTACTGCGTCGCGGTGTCGTTGTAGTGCTGCCGGGCGAACGCAATCCGGTTTTCCGTCGACGTCAGCTCTTCCTGCAGCTGGCCGATGTTGCCCGTCGCCTTGAGCTGCGGATAGCGCTCCACCGTCACGAGCAGGCGGGACAACGCGCCCGACAGGGCGTTCTCGGCCTGGCTGATCTGCTTCATGCCCTCGGGACCTGTCGCGTTCACTTTCACCGCCTGGTTGCGCGCCTGAATCACGGCCTCGAGCGTGGAGCGCTCGAAGTCCATCGCGCCTTTGACGGCATTGACGAGATTCGGGATCAGATCGTGGCGGCGCTTCAGCTGCACGTCGATCTGCTTGAACGCATTGACCGTCTGATTCTTGAGCGAAATCAGGCCGTTGTACGCGCCGATCATCCAAAGCGCGGCGACCACGACGACTACCAGCAGCACCCACATCTTCAGGACTCCGTGTTGGAGATGGTACTGATGTATTACGTACCGTGCGGCAGGAGTTTCGTGATGGCCTGGCGAATCGTCTCGGCGAGGCCGCCGCCGGCGGCGTCGGAACCGAGGCGCGCCAGGGGATGGTCGGCGTCGACGTGCAGCTCGACGCCGCGCGACACGGGAATGCGGCGCCAGGTCGTGGGCCCGCTCGTTTCCTTGACCGCATCCCGCGTCAGCCACGCCGTGAGCGCGCGCCCCGACCGGCCGCGCGGCATGCCCTCGACGCCTTTGAGCGGCAGCCGGTCGGGGGCCGGCAGGGACGCGCCCAGCACCTGCGCGCAGCGCCGCTCGAGTACGTCGCCGGTCTGCTCGTGCATGTCTTTCGTGATGGCGGCGAGCGTGGCGCCCTCCATCTGGCGCAGCTTGATCGCGAGCAGCTGGAGGAAGTGCCGGTAGGAGTACGTCGCCGCGGTGCCGCGCCCTTCCGGCGGGCTCACCAGTCCGCGCGTGACGTAAAATCGGATCGTGCGCTCGCTCGGCGCAGCGCGCGCGGCGGCATTGATCGGCGTCACGGCAGAGGCGTCGAGTACCGCGCCGACCAGCACCGAAAGGTCGCGAAGATTCCAGGGCGCGAGGTTCCGGTACTCGCGCAGCACGTGCAGCGGATCGGCGTGGGCGACCGTGGTCGTCATGCGTCCATCGCCCCCGACGAGCGATTGCTTTGAATCACGAGCGCCACCCAGTCCGCCACCTGTTGGAGATTGAACGGCTTGCGGAGCACGACACAGCGGTGATGCTCGAGCCAGGTACGCACCTCTTCGGCTTCGGCGTCACCGGTCATAATGGCGACTCGTCCTTCCAGCCGCGGCCAGCGGTGCACGATCGCGAGGTACAAGGCGAGTCCGGACATCGTGGGCAGCTGAATGTCGAGCAGCAGCGCGTCCGCTTGCTCGGTGCTCAGGAGCTCGTAGGCCGCTTCGGCCGTCCCGGCGGTGAGCACGCGGAAGCCGCTGCGCTCGAGGTACCGCTCGAGCACACGGCGCAGGCCTGCCTCATCATCGACGATCAGAATCGTCGACGGCTGGCGCGGCGGTGCGGTCATCATGAAGCGGTCGCGGCGCGGGCAGGCGCCGGCGTCAGAAACTCGTGCACGATGCGGGCGGCGGCTTCGTCGGGAGTCAGCGACAGCCGCATCTCGCCCGCCGTCAGGCCGAGGTACTTCTTGGCATGCTGTTGCAGCGTCTTGGTCTGGGCGTAGCCCAGGCGCTTGGCGACGTCCTCGATCGTAAAGCCGGGATCGCGCAGCAGGCGGTGGGCGTACAGCACCCGTGCGGCCGCGAGGATTTCGCGCGGGCTCCGCAGGCCCGCGCGCGCAAACCAGCGCGCGCACGTGCCACGGTCAACGCGCGCCCGAGCGGCAAACTGTTGAATCGTCTGGACTTCACCCGGGGTGCGCAGCGCATCCTCGAGAACCCAGCGCAGCTCACTGGGCAACGGCGTGAGGGCCGCGCTCAGCTGATTGAACAGGCGCTGGGATGCGGAATGGGCCGCTTCCGCCGAGAGCAGCTCGCGCAACCGCGCCGGATGATCCTCCGTCCGGCTCAGGACGAGCTGCGTAATGCCGCATTTCCCCATGGCGAGCAGCACAGGCGCCAGCTCATTCGTCAGCATCGGCGTGTACAGGATCAACGGCAGCGACGGGAACAGGACGCGCAGGCGCTCGACCTCCTGGCCGCGCGAGCCGCCGAGCATCGGATCCACCACCGCGATCTCCACCGGCCGCCCGCGAATGGTTTCGAGCGCGGTGTCCCAAGTCGGCGCGCGCGCCAGCACGAAATCGGGCGCGACCGCGCTGCACAGGCGCTGGTACTGGATGTCCGAAACCGCCGCGAGGACCAGCATTCCCCTACACGTCCTCCGATGAATTCACGTGTGCCGCAAAATCGCCCTACGATGCCGCAAAAACGCCCTAAACCAATAGGCGAGCGCGGTTCAAGTTGGAGGACATCAGTCCCCTTCAACCCTCCGTGGAGGCCATATGGCTCGCCGTATCCGAATCGCCGTGATGCTCGTGCTCCTCTCGTTCGCCGCTCTCTCCGCGACGGCATGTGCCGACGCGTCGGGGCCGAGCGAGACTACCTGCGATCAGAACAACCCGCTCTGCTAGTAGTCAGGCCTCGAGGGCTGCAAGGGAGGCCGACACCTCCCTGAGCGATTCTGTTTGAATAGCCGCACGGACTGCGGTGCTTCCGACATCCTCGGGAGCGCCGCAGGTCGTGAGGCCACCCATCATCCGCTCGACCCGGAACACCATTTCGTTGAGGTCGTGCGCCTGCGCGATCTCGTGCGCCTGCGTCAGCTCCGCCTCGGCACGACGGAAGTTCTCGAACCGGGCGAACCCGATGCCCGCCTTCAGGTGATAGTCGGCCCGGATGTTGGGGGCGCAGTGGTGATCGTTCGCGAATATCCGCTCGCGCCAGCGCTCGAAGCTCACGCGATCACGCCGGAAGGACGCGCAGTTCATTAGCTCGATCATCGCGTTCACAACGAGCTCCGGCGTTGTGCGGCAGCGCAGCACCCGCTGCAACGCCCGCTCGGCGGCCTCGACTTCGCCGAGCGATACCAAGGCGAATCCCAGGTCGCCTATCGCGCGCGCCTGCATCGCTTCGTCGTCGTACAGCTCGTAGGAACGCCACAGGTGCGGAACACCTTCATGCGCCTGGCCGCGCCGCACCAGGACGTTGCCCAGGCCGTGCTCGGCCTGCGCCTCGATCGGTTGGGATCCTTCGGCGATCGCATCCGCGAGGACGGATCGCCAGGCGGTCTCGGCGCCCGCCAGATTGCCGCGAAAATGGAGCACGTTGCAGTGACCGATGCGGCTCAGCAGCACCGACAGCCGGTCCTGGTGATCTGCGGCGATGCGGCCCGCTTCGGTGAACGCGGCATCCGCGAGATCGAAGTCGGCGAGGAGGCGCCGCACACGACCGAGCCGCCACCAGGCGCTGATGCGATCCGAGACTTGAAGCCGCTCCTGACCGATCCGAATCATCGTCTCGAGGGCATCGCTGGCTTCTTCGAAGTGGGATTCCTGCTCGAGATACAGCGCGTAGGCGAATAACGCGGGTGCGACGAGTGTGATGTCTCCTGCTGCGTGCGCTTGTCCCGTGGCCCGGACGATCCCGCTCAGGTGCGAGGCTTCGGTGCCTTCACCGGCCAGCTCCGCACAGTAGCGCTCGGTCGCCGCCCACTGATAGCGGAAGACGTCCGGCGCAGGGGGCTCGCGATCAGGCGTGAGAAGGTCGACAAAGCGCAGGGCGAGAAAGGCGCCTTGGCCCAGACGGACTTCCGGAGAGGTGGCCGGCGCGTCTGCCACCCGCTGCAGGAAAACCGCATGGGGTAGCCCGGCGGGCCGGGACGAAGCCTGATTGGTCATTACACTCCGGATCTGCAGCGCTCGTGCCGATCGGCAAGACTGTTTCCAGCACCAACATAGCGTTTGCCGCCCTCCCGCGTTAGACCGCAAATAGCGCGTTTTCAGGCTTTTCACAGTGTTTTTTCGATCCCGATTCGTGTCGGGAAACGCCTATAAACGAGCCATGCGCAAAGACTTTAATGTAGGGTTTACCGTACTTGAGTTGACCGTTGTGACGTGCATCGCGGGCCTTCTGTTGACGCTGTGGTTTCCGCGAGCAGCGCGCCTCATGGATTGGATTGAGACTGAGCACGCGCTGCGCGACATGACGACGGCGCTGGCCGTCGCGCGCCACGGCGCGATTCAGCGCGCGGTGAGGTCCCGACTCACAATCAGTGCCGATACACTGCGAATCGATCGACTGGAGGAAGGGGGGTGGACGCCCTGGTGGCGCCAACCGGGACCCTCGAGCCACGGCGTGTTGTTACAGGTATCGAATCCGGTCGTCACCTTCGGTCCTAACGGGATCGGCTGGGGCGCGTCCAACACGAAGATCGTGCTCAGCCGCGGGTCTCAAGCCGAAACGATTACGGTGTCGCGAGTGGGGCGTGTGAAGGTTTGGTAGATGCAACCGTTGAGCGCCTCGATGCATCTAATCGTATGAAACCTGGATGTGCTGATGCGCGTAGCTGAAAGGGTCGCGGCCGAAGTGTGACGGCCACTTCGCCCGACCGCCAACCCCGGGGAGTTTCAACGCCCCGGGGTTTGGATTTTCTAGACGGTGGGGCCCACGTCTTCGTCCAGGAACACGAGCGTTTGGCGCCGGCTGACGATCCGCACCAACGCGTCGTAGATCTTCGAATCGAGCACCGTGCCCGACAGATCCGCCATCCGTTCCACCGCCTGCTCGGGCGTCATCTTCTCCTGATACGGCCGGGCCGTGGTCAGCGCATCGTACACCTCGGCCGCGGCGATGACGCGGCCGCCCAGGGGAATGTCTTCGCCTCGCAGCCCGTCCGGGTACCCGGTCCCGTCGTAGCGCTCATGATGGCTCTTCACCATCGACACCACGTCACCAAGATGTACGAGCGGCGCGAGGATCTGGGCTCCGATGACGACGTGCTGTTTGACATGCTCGAACTCTTCGGCCGTGAGCGGCCCTTCCTTATTAACCACCGCGTCACGCGTCCCGATCTTTCCCAGATCGTGGAGCCGGCCCGCCATTCGGATGCGGTCCACTTCCTCCTCATTGAGCCCCAGCTCCGTCGCGATGTTGGCGGACAGATCGGCGACCCGCGCCGAGTGGCCCCGCAGGTAGGGATCCTTGGCCTCGAGTGCGTTGACGAGCGCCTCGAGCGTGGCGGTTGAGATCCGCTCCATGCGATGCTGCTGGCGATGCAGCTCGGCGGTTCGCGTCGTCACTTCCTCTTTGAGCCATTGATCCAGCTGCCGGTTTTCGAGCTGCATTTCGCGCCGCTTGATGGCCCGGTGCACGGCGCGCCCGAGATCGGCCAGCTCGATCGGCTTGGTGAGATAATCCATCGCGCCGCGCTGCATGCACAGCGCCGCGCTCGTGGCGTCGTTGACGGCGGTCAACATCAGAATTGCGAGGTTGGGCTCGATCTCGAGCGCCTGGGGCACGAGATCGACGCCGCTGGTCCCCGGCATCCGAATGTCCGAGAGCATGAGCGTGATCTTGTGCAACCGCAGCTGCTGCAAGGCCTCGTCAGCCGACCCGGCTGTGTGGACCTCGAATTGCTGCTGCTTGAGGAATTTGCGCAGCGCGTTGCGGATCGGCTCTTCGTCATCGACGACGAGGACGGTCACGACTCCGGCATGGGCAGTCAATGAAGTGCTCCCTGTAAACGCTGGGGCAAACTAGGAATCGGCAGAGACGAACGCCAGATCCTGCTGCGCCGGAATGATGCCGGCGCGATGGGCTCGGACGAGCAGCTCGTTCACGGCGCGTTTGCCAACAGGGCCGTAGTCGACGGTGTAGGCGTTCACGTACATCCCGACGAACTGGTCCGTACGCGCGACATCGAGCCCACGACTGTAGCCCATCGCGTGCTGTAACGCTTCGGCGCGGTGCGCGAGTCCGTACTCGATGCTCGCCTTGAGATCGCGGGCGATCGCGCGCATCAGCTCGTCACCGAGATCGCGCCGGACGACGTTCCCGCCAAGGGGCAACGGCATGCGCGTCTCCTGGTACCACCACTCGCCCATGTCCGCCCAGAGATGCAGGCCGCGATCGGCGTAGGTGAGCTGACCTTCGTGAATCAGGAGGCCGGCGTCGGCGTTCCCCGCGGCAACGAACTCCTCGATCTTCTCGAACGGCACGACGATATGCCGCGTCTCGGGCTGGTACAGGCGGAGCGCGAGAAACGCCGTCGTCAGCTCTCCAGGAACGGCGATCATCTGGCCGCGGAGCGCGGCACGAGGATCGGCGGGCGCGCGCTCACGGCTCACGATCCGGGGCCCGTACCGGTCGCCGATACTTGCCCCATGCGCCAGCAGCGCATACCGGTCAGCGAGATATGCGTAGGCGTGCAGGGAAACGGCCGTGACTTCGAGCTCACCAGCGAGCGCGCGGCGGTTCAGGCTCTCGATGTCACTCAGCTCGTGGACGTAACGCCGGCCTTGGGTGTCGATCTTGCCGGCCGCCATCGCCCAGAACATGAACGCGTCATCGGCATCAGGACTGTGCGCGACCCGGATAATGCCGGGATGG
>DASTDR010000332.1:0-7649 GCA_035710265.1 Gemmatimonadales bacterium
GAAACAGACGTAGTGTCCGGCTTCAGCCGGACCGTGCCGAAGAAGCGAAGCGGAGCCTTCAAGATCGCCAGCCAAACGCCGCCAGCGTCAGGTCGATCGGATTCGCGCCACCCAACGGCAGGATCGGCGTCTCTGCGAGGAAGCGGATCAGTTCCTCTGGCGACTCCGGTTCGGCCCGCTGTGCGTCCGCGTACTTGGCCATCCGCGCGAAGTCATTCAGCGTCCCGAGCACGCTTCGATTCCTGGTCGGTCCGAAGACGAGCTCCGACATCCGCGACCGTTCCTCTTCGATGTCCTTCGCGGACACACCGACCATGGCGAGCACGTCGCAGACAGCGTCCGGAAACACGGTCGCCAACCGCTTTGACTCGCGAATCGGAATGATGACGGGAAGGCGCGATCGTTCGCTGACGAAGATCAGCATCTGGCGATGACCGAGTCGGAGGATGTTTCCGTACCAATCGCCCAGGCGCGTCGTTGATTCGACGGGCGACGCTTCGCCCATGTGGTTCAGGCGCGCGAGCAGCTTCTGCGTGCACCGAAGGACGACCATTTAGACGACAGCGTAACCCACGCTGCCGCATCGCGGGATTCGGACTAGCAATTGCCCCTCACTACTCGCCGCGCTGTCCCATGCCTTGTACGAAGGCGCGGTACTGCATGGGGGCGAGGTGGCAGGACTTCGAAAGCTCGCCTGGGAGCATGTACAGGCGCGCATCCGGCCCGAAGTTGAATACGCGGTAAAGGTGAAACTCGTCAGGCCGGGCCTGTGAGCAGCGTACTTCGTTCACGGTGACGTTGAAGGGAAAGTACTTGCCGAGCCCAGTGGTTTTAACTTCGATGAGTCTCGTGCTGCCGTCGGCGTTGAACGACTGGACGTCGTAACCGGCACCGTCGCCTCTGGTCTGCGCGGTCCATTCAATTCGCCGCACGAGATCCCTTCGTCCATCGTCGTGCAGTCGCCTGCGCTCGAATTCCAAAACGAATTCCTCACCGCGCCGTCCGAGATCGCGGTTT
The DNA here is from genome assembly GCA_035710265.1 of Gemmatimonadales bacterium. Classification (GTDB taxonomy): domain Bacteria; phylum Gemmatimonadota; class Gemmatimonadetes; order Gemmatimonadales; family GWC2-71-9; genus 20CM-2-65-7. The sequence continues at coordinate 1,018 of DASTDR010000332.1, forward strand.
GCCGCGTCTCGTGCGACGAAGTCGAATCGACTGAGGCGGGCCGATGGTGACCACACTGTCTGTGGAATGCGCATCTCCTCGGGTGGTGTCTCGACCACGCGACCTCTATCGAAGGCCCCGGCGTTGGGAGACACAGTCGGACTGAGCACCGGCCCGGTAACCAGCGGCTCGAAGAAGTCCTGGTGGAGGTCCAGGTACTCCAACACGACCTGCTCAAGAAGCGTCTGGAAGTTGAAGCGAGGCTTATAGCCGTCGATGTACGGATAGCCGTGCAGGGTTAGGACCGCACTCGTGTTCGCGTGCTTGAATTCGACCGACCCTTTCGACCTGTTTTGCAGCAGGCGTCGGAGACGTTCGTTATGCGCCGTCTTGTTGATCGGAAGGCCGGCGAGTTCGTCGCGTAGCATCGCGAAGTAGTCGCCGACTGTCGCTTCGACCTCCTCGCGGGACCAATCGTCGCCAGCCATGCCTCGGCTCTTCAGGTCGTCCAGGAACTCAGGTCCTCGTTCGACAGAGGCAGGACCCGTTTGGACCGAAACTGTCACCTCTGTCCCGTGATTTCACACTCGGAAAGTGGTCGGGGCGACTGGATTCGAACCAGCGACCCCCTGCGCCCAAGGCAGGTGCGCTACCAGGCTGCGCTACGCCCCGACGGCCGGTCAGCAGGGACTTTCATTATCCCATGGCCCCAAGCCACGGTCCGCCTGCCGCCTTCGCGCTCGCGCTACGGCGCCCAGCGAAGCCGGACACCACGTCACGGTCCGGCTGAAGCCGGACACTACTTCTACTTCTTCGCAGCCGCCTCCGCCTGCGCCCGCGACGCGTAACCCGCCTCGAGCCACTTGCGCCAGCTCATCTCCTGGGCGCCGCAGCCGCCATCGGCCGGGTTGTACCACGTGCCGTCCTTCGTCACCACCAGCCCGATCGCGCCGCCGCTCCGCCCGTCGCGCAGCGGACAGTGAATCATCGTCACGCGGTCGCCAGGCTTGAACGTGTATCCGTCGATCCGAGGCGTGCGGCCGATGATGGCCGGCGGCGCGGCGCCCTCGAAGGTCCACACGGTCCCCTTGGCGTCGCGGATGTACATCAGGGTGTGCGGGCTGTTGAAGCCCCAGCGGACGACGTCGCCGACGAGGACTTCCTCCTTGGTCCGGTCGAACATGCTGAAGCTGTGATGGGCGTCGAGAGCCGTTGCAGCCGCGGCAACGGTCACTGCGGCACACAACATCATACGGGGCGTCATCGTCGTTTCTCCTTGGCCACCATCGTCCGCGGAGGCTGAAGCCTCCGCTCTACGATCGTCCGCGTCCGCGTCATTTCTTGGTCACCGCTTCGTCGAAGATCGGGTTTCGCGACTGCCCCGGCAGATCGATCGGCAGATCGGGGTTCCGCCGCGGATCCACGCCCCGCACGTCGTCGAACCCGGGCTCGCCCGGCAGACGGAACTGCGTCTTCGGCTTGCCGTCCTTGTCGATCTCGAGGAACGAGTTCTCGTTGCTCTCGCACTCCCAGTGCCGCATGCGGTAGCCCGCCTCCTCCAGTTCCGTGTTCCGACGGAAGGTGTAGACCGCCGTCAGCGGGCGCTGCAGCGACAGCTTGTCGTAGAAGGTGACGTTCACGTTGATCCGCCGCTCGCCATTGGCCAGCGGCACCATGCGCCAGATCTCGACGCTCTCGAACTGGTTGCTCGTCGGCGGCTGGCCGCGGAAGTAATCGTTGGGATAAATCTGGATCGTGTGGACGATGAGCATGTCGTCCACCCAGAAGCCGACGCTGTCACCTTCCGGCGAATGCGTGCCGTCCACGTTCTTGTGCTCCTGGCCGATGAAGACGCGGCGCGTGTCGTTGCCCAGGTCGTTCAGCCACCAGGACTGCGACGGCGTGTTCACGAACTCGCGGACGTAGGGCTCGAGCAGCCATCGCGGATACCCGGCCGGCTCGCACGTCGTCAGCCGGTCGTAGTCGGCGCCGAGCGAGCGCCGCTTCCTGAACGCCTCCTCGTAGGCCGGCGTCAGGACGCCGGGGATGACCTCGCCGCCCGCGAACCCGGGCGCACCCGCAGCCGGCGGACCCTCACCCCGCCCGCCCGGAGGCGGCCCCGGCCGCACGAAGAGCGCGGTCTGCGTATTGCCGGCCGCTGACCACAGCCCTTCCCACTTCGGTATCGACTCGTAGGTGTGACGCGTCCCGCCCTTGTGGAGGCGGTACAGGAATTCGTAGTGCTCCTTGGACGTCGCGAAGTTGCGCGGCGGAGGCACCGGCTCGGGGACGAAGTTCGCACGCCCCGGTCCGCCGCCCGGACCCGCGGGACCCGGCCCGGCTCCACGCCCGCCCTGAGCTCCAGGGCCTTCCTGCGCGGCGGGCGCCTGCGCGACGGCGCGCGCCGACACGAGTGCCATGAGGCACAACATGGCGCCACACGCCAGCCACTCTCTGCGAAGGGTCATAAGCGTCTCCTGATTCGCGAACCGAGGGGATTCTACTACCACGGACGAACCACTGAGGCACGGAGACACGGAGGCTTGTTTGCCACGCGGACGGCAATCGAGCGTACTCTCCGCGCTAAAATACCGGCGGTCCGCGCCGCTGGCGGCCGCTTCACTGGTCACATTCTTGGCTGACGTTTTTATCAGCTACGCGAACGAAGACCGCGACCGCGCCCGCGCTCTCGCGGACTGGTTGCACGCGCGCGGCCTGGACGTGTGGTGGGACCGTCGAATCCGCGCCGGCGAGAGCTTCGACGTCGACATCGAGCGCGAGATCGAGCGCGCACGGTCCGTCGTCGTGCTGTGGTCGGCGCAATCGACGGCCTCCGAATGGGTGAGGAACGAGGCTGCACTGGCCGCCGAGCGCGGTGTGCTCGTCCCGGTCTTCATCGAGCGGGTGAAACCTCCACTCGAGTTCCGCAGACGTCAGACGATCGATCTGATCGGCTGGCAGGGCGATCCCGATCATCCAGGCCTCCAGACGCTTGCGGATGCCCTTGCGATCGCGCCCACTGGCGATTCGACCCGCGATCCCGAGCAGCAGAGAGACGTGCGGCCCTGGCCGAAATGGGCGATCGCAGCGGCGGCAGCGCTCGCGATGACGCTGGGCGCCTATGCGGCCTACAAAGCCTGGTCGCCCGCCGCTGGAGACGACCCTCGAAAGGAAGCGCAGGCTCCGGCCGACGCGGTGCCACCGACTGATCCAGCCGCTAACAAGAGTTCGTCGGCGCCTTCTGCCACCGACGGGGCCAAGGCGCCGCCGCCCCGGTCGAACGTGGCATCGGCGACTGATGTGACCGGCTTCTGGGACTTCCCGCCGGTAGAAGGGCGGCGCAGGAAGTACCTCGAGCTCAAGATGCTCGCCGGGACGCTGCTTGGTCAGGAAGTCATCGGCTACCCGCAGGATGCGCTCACCACGAGCTCCGGACTCAGGAAACAAGCCCCGATTATCGATGGCAAGGTGGAGGGCAATCGCATCTCGTTCTCGACCAGGCGGACATTCAACAGGAAGCCCGGGGACTCGTCCACGAGAACCGAAAACGTCAATCGCTACACAGGCGTGATCGCAGGAGACAAGATTCATTTCACGTACTCGAATGAGTCTGCGGGCGAGTACTGGGAGGAAACGGCCGAACGCCGGCCGGCGTTCAAAGGCGCGGAGCGCCAGGCCAGATTCAAGGAACACACAGGCTCTGTCGAAGCCATCGTCCTGCTGCGGGACGGACGCTTCGCTTCGGCCTCCAGAGACGGCAGCGTGATCGTCTGGGACATCGCGACGATGGGGGTCGAAGCGAGGCTGGATCACAAAGGTCAGGTCTGGAGTGTCGTCGTCCTCACGAGCGGCCTTGCGACTGCGGGAAGCGACGGGCTACTAGCCTGGGATCTGCGGGAACGAGTGCCAATGCCGGCGAGGTTCGAACCGCGCTCGGGCGTGCTCGAGCGAATCGCCGTTCTCCGAAGCGGAAGGATTGCCGGATCGTACGCCGATGCATCGATCGCGATCTGGGATCCACAGACATTTGGGATCGTCAACATCCTGAAGGTCGACCGGAGCCTGCGCAGCCTCGCGGCGCTGGAGGACTACGACCGGCTCGCCGCCGGCGATCGGGACGGGACGATCCGCATCTGGAATACGCGGACGGGTGAGGCACAGGCGACCATACGGCAAGGCCGCACTGGCTCGAACCAGGCAGTCACGGCGCTGATTGAGCTCGAGGATGACCGTCTGGCCTTCTCGACACTGCAGCGCAAGGCGGTCGAGATCGTGTCGCTCAGGTCGAGGGGCGGAGATTTCGTGCTGCCGTCGAGGGTCGGACAGGGCGTCGAATGGATCGCACGCGGAAGAGGGGGCCGGATCCACGTCCTCGAAGCCGAGAACGTGCTGACCACGTGGAATCTCGCCACAAGGAAGGAAGAGAACGCCTTCGAGGTGGGCGCGGATCCCTACGCGGCCTCAGTGGTCGAGGAACTCCCCGATGGACGGCTCGTCGTCGGCCTGGGCGACGGGGCGATCGAAGTGTGGAGGGGGCGGTGATTGAACACGCCACCCGAAGCACGCTGCTTCTTCTGTTTGTCGCAGGTGTTGCCGTCGCATGCAACCGCGCTGATCCCCGAATCGTCCCCGCGAAGCGGCCAATCATTACCGGCATCGTGACGGAGCACTGCCGTGACTGTCACATGCGCTCCGTCTCAGACGCCACGCCCGAAGCGCTCACGGTGTTCGACCTCGATAATCCAGACTGGTTTGCAGGAATCCCGACGAAGGCGTTTGATGCGTTCATGGCCCGGCTGTTGCCACATGCCGACGCGAAGATGGCGAGCGAGTTACGCGCCACAGTCGATGCCGAGTTGGCGCGCCGGCAGCAGCAAACCGAGCCACCCACCCACGATTAGCGTCATGGGCTTGTCGAGGCCGACTCGAGCTGACTTCACTTCGTGTCAGCGCCGGCGCCTCCGCCAACATACAGGCACGCATCAGCCATTTGACCGAGCGTAAGAGTGCTGCCCGTGAATATGCTGCCGCCGCTCACGGTCACGACGTCCCCACTGAGGAAATCGCCGGCCGGGAAGTCCCTGAAGGGCGATCGTTGGAGCGGTATCAGCACCGGACGCACCTGCGTCTTCAGGGCGCGGTCGAACCTTTGATAGTCGGGGACCGGCAACGTTCTCACCTGGCTTCGGCCACCCACTGGAATCACCGCGAACGTTCGACCGGGATAATCGACGTCCAACATCCTCACGATTCCAATATTCCTGGCATCGTCGATGAATCCCCCCGGCCGGTTCGGACTGGCTCGCCAGAAGTGCGCGTGGCCATAAATGACCAGGGCCTTACCCCGCTTTTGAAGCGCCTGTTCCTTGAGAATGGAGACGGCGGCGATGTCGCGGTTACGGTTGTCTTCACCCCCGAACACGCGAATCCGCGCATCGGCAGGCAGCCTCGAATTGACGTCACGGACGGCTGCCAGAAAGTCCGTGTAAATCGGGTTGTTCGATACCAGGCCGCCGATTTGGATTGTCTTCCACACCCGCTCGAACTGGGCTCGTGGTACGTTCTCGCCTCCAATGTAGCGGTCAAGCGTGGCCTGCTCCGTGGTGCTGGCAAACTCCACCACGATGGTCCGCACTTTTTTCGCAAAGTCAGGATGACGAACCAATGCGATTCGCAGATCGGAATCGATCCGCCGCTCGTGCATTTCACCAAGCGCGACAACATCGACTTGGTCGTACACCGACATCAGAGCCCCGACGACGCCGTCGATTCCGGCGGCCTCGTCGGGCAGACGGACCTTCGGTGGCGCTGCAGGCTGAGCCGATTGAGCACGAATCACAGGCTCACTGGACACGCCTGCTGAAACGAGCGCGGCCGCAGCGACAGTCGTGACTCCGACTATTCGCAGGATCGCGTTCGTTGCGGCAACTGATCTGAACGCCATGGACACCTCCGGGTAGCCCTGTTAGAGTTCGAGCGTCATCTCCACCATCGTCCGCCTGAAGCCAAGTCGGGTGAAGAGCTTCTGCGCGCCCTCGTTCCGCTCCGCCGTCCAGAGCACCACGCGCGGCGCGCCGTGCTCGCGCAGCCACTGGGTCGCGGCGGTGATGAGCGCCGTCGCGACGCCGCGATGCCGCCCGCGCTCCTCTACCACCACGTCGTGGACGAAGCCGCACGCATCGCGCAGCTCTTTCCACGACAGCGGCTCGAGCCCGGCGTAGACGTAGCCAATCAGATCGCCCTGCCGCTCGGCCACGAACACCACCGAGGTCTCCTCGCGGAGCTGGTGGCCGAGAAACCAGGCGTACCCTTCGTCGGGGCTGTCGCCCGGCGCCATGAAGCGCTGGGGATCGAAGTCGTAGTGCGTGCGCATGAGCAGTGCGCCGAGGCGGCCGAGGGCGGGAAGGTCGGCGGACGTGGCGCGGCGGATGTTGATTGAAGAAGACATAGAGCGATCTTAAAGGCCTCAGGGCCCAGGGCTCAGGCCTCAGGGCTGGCAAGGCCCCAGGACTCAGGCCGCAGGGACGTTATGTTCCCGCGCGGCGAACGTTGATACCTTACGAAGGCGTCATCAGACGCCTATCCTCAGCCACAGTTCAGGGGGATGTATGGCCAAGAAAGCGGTGCCGGATTTCGGGAAGGGCGGGAAGCTG
>DASTDR010000333.1:0-2609 GCA_035710265.1 Gemmatimonadales bacterium
GCCGGCCGGGAAGACTTCGAACGACGTCAGGCTCCAGCGGCCTTCGAGAAACTTCCGGGCGGCCTCCACCGTACCGGACCCGGTTTCCACCGGCCCTCCCTTGATGGGCGCCGTTCGCGGCGCCCCCGCGCACCCGGCCGCTGCGACGGCCAGCAGAACGACGACGCGCATCTGAACCCTCATAGGTTCAGATCCTACACCTCTCACGCGACAACCGCTGCGCGGGTCAAGGGCCCAGGGCTCAGGGCCCAGAGCAGAGAGCCGGATATAGTGTTGTCCGTGGCCAACGCCGCCCTCGTCGAGCGCCTTGCCGCGCTGCCAACGCTCGCCGACATTCCCCGCTCGCAGCTCGAATGGCTCGTGGCTCACGGCACCTTTCTCCGCTTCGAAACTGGCGACATCATGTTTCAACGAGGGACCGTCGTTCCAGGCCCCTATGTCGTGTTGTGCGGGCGTTTCGCGGTTCACGTCGAGCGCGACGGCGTCGTGCAAAGGGTCAGGGAGTGGAAGACCGGCGACATCAGCGGACGGCTGCCATTCTCCCGGATGACCGAGGTTCCTGGGAACGCGATTGCGGACGAACCGGTCGAATGCGTGGTGATTCCCTGGGAGGACGTGAAAGAGATGACCCGTGAGTGTTACGAGTTCACGGCGCTCTGCGTCCACGAGATGCTCGACCGGGCCCGCCAGTTCCGAGCGTTCGACCTCCAGGATGAAAAGCTGAAGTCGCTCGGCCGTCTGTCAGGCAGTCTCGCGCACGAGCTCAACAACCCTTCGTCCGCCGTCATTCGCAGCGCCAAGGGCTTCGCCTCGTGCCGGAAGAGGCTCGCCTCTGCGTCGCTGTTGCTTGGCACCGCAGGTTTGTCGACCGAGCAGCTTGCCGTCGTGCATGCGCTCGAGTCTTCCGCCATGGAAGGCATCACCGAGGCGCGCTCGCCGATGGTGCGCGCCGATCGAGAGGATGTGATTGCGGAATGGCTCGAGGAGCACGGGATCGACGTTGAACTGTCGGAGGCCCTCGCCGATTCCGCCCTGGAGCTGTCGCAGCTCCGGGACGCCGCAAGGATTGTGACGGAACCCCACCTCCTCCAGGTGGCAATCGAGTACGTGACCGCCAGCGTGACGGCGAACCGATTGACCAGCGAGATCTCGGTGGCCGCGGAGAGAATCCAGGCGCTCGTTGCGGCAATAAAGGACTACACACATCGCGACCGCGCCCAGGTGCCCGAGCCTGTGAACCTCGCCAAGCACCTGACGGACACGCTGACGCTGCTCGGGTCGAAGGCGCGTGCCAAAGGGGTGACGATGGAACTCGATATCGAGCCGAATCTTCCGGATGCGCTGGGCCTTCCGGGCGAGCTGAATCAGGTGTGGCTCAACATCCTCGACAACGCGATCGATGCCGTGCCCGAAGCAGGACGCGTGGTGCTCACGGCTGGCAGGGATCGAGAATCAATCGCCGTCTCCATCGTCGACAACGGCAAGGGCATTCCCGAGAAGGACCTCGGGCACATCTTCGAGCCGTTCTTCACGACGAAGCCCGTCGGGCAGGGCTCCGGCATGGGGCTTGATATCGTCCAGGCGATCCTCGTGCGCAACAACGGCTCGATCGAGGTCTCTTCCAGGCCGGGGCGCACCGAGTTTCGAGTCAGGCTGCCGATCGCCGAAGCCCCGCAGCAGGTAAAAGCGTGACCAAGCCCGTCATTCTCGCCGTGGACGACGATCGCCAGGTGCTCAGCGCCGTCGAAGGCGATCTCAGGAAGCACTATCGAGCGAAATACCGCATCGTCTCGGCGGCGTCGGGGGAGGAAGCGCTCGAGGCGGCGCGGGAGCTGAAACGACGCGGGACGCCGATCGCGTTGTTCCTCGTCGATCAGCGGATGCCGGGGATGACCGGGACGCAGCTGCTCGTCGAACTTCGGAAGCTCTATCCCGAAGCCAGAAAGGTCCTGCTCACCGCGTACGCGGACACGGATGCCGCCATCGCGGCGATCAACGAGATCGGACTGAACCACTACCTGATGAAGCCGTGGGATCCGCCGGAGCAGCGGCTCTATCCGGTGGTCGACGACCTCCTCGAAGAATGGGCGGCCAGCACTCGCCTTCCCTTCGACGGCGTGCGCGTCGCCGGGTCGCGCTGGTCGCCCCAGAGCTTCGCGGTGCGCGATTTCCTCTCAAGAAACCAGATCCCCTACCAGTGGATCGACATCGACACCGATGCGCCGACCCGCGAGCTGGTCGTGTCGACCGCCGGGGACCTGACGCGGCTCCCCGTGGTGTTCTTCTCTGACGGCAGCACGCTCATCGCACCGACGAACCTGGAACTGGCGCAGAAGGTCGGGCTGCGGACGGCCGCGACCCGGGAGTTCTACGACGTCGTGATCACCGGCGGCGGTCCGGCAGGACTGGCCGCCGCCGTGTACGCAGCCTCGGAGGGACTGCGGGCGCTGCTCGTGGAGCAGGACGCTCCCGGAGGCCAGGCCGGGACGAGCTCTCTCATCGAGAACTACCTCGGGTTTCCCGCGGGAGTCACCGGAGCGGACCTGGCGCTTCGCGCGGCCGCGCAGGCCAGGCGATTCGGCGCTGAGCTGCTGGTCGGCCAGGGCGTC
>DASTDR010000334.1:0-4394 GCA_035710265.1 Gemmatimonadales bacterium
CGGCACGTAGTGAACGTCATAGCCCAGTCGCGCGAGGTTTCGCCAGTCAGCGGCGGGATCGGCGGCGTAGAGCTGGCGATGCGCACCGTCGAGAATCAGCGTCGCCCGGCCCGGGTACGTGCGCGACCTGTGGCGCTTAAAAGCGACCTTGGCGAGGGTTTTGACATCGCCAAGGCTTTCCGGAAGCGGGCGTCGCTGCGCGATGAGCGCCCTGGCAACACAGACCTTGATTGCACGACCCGCGATCCGCGCCAGCTCAACGGCGGGGTACGGCACGCGCTTCCAGCGCGCGCGTTTGGGCGCGTCGCGAAACACGGTGCGCACGGTTTTCAAGAGCTGGTAGCGGGAAAACCGTCGCCGCGCGGCGTCCGATACCAATCCCGGAAAGTCGTACGGCGTGATGTCCACCAAGCAGAGCACGGCGATCGAGTCGCCCAGGGCCATCAGCCGGTGCGCGATCTCGAGCGCAACGACCGCTCCCCAGCATGCGCCACCGAGGTAGTACGCCCCACGTGGCTGCACCTCGCGAATCTCCTGAACGAACCGCTCGGCCATCGCGTCGATGTTCGTCAGCTTAGGCTCGGCGCCACTGAGACCGACGGGCTGCAGAGCGTAAAGCGGCCGCTCGGTGCCGAGATGACGCGCGAGACCCGCGAGCCACGTGATCGAGCCGTCGCGCAAGGGCACAAAAAAGAGAGGCGGCGCCGCGCCTAGACTCTGCAACGGAATCAAGACTCTGGTATTGACGGGACGACCGCCACGCACCAGCTCCGCCAGCTGCGCGATCGTGGGCGCCTCCACGATGGTGGCGGGTGGAAACGCGATCGTCGTCATTCTCTCCATCGCCGTCAACAACTCGGCCGCCGAGAGCGAATCTCCGCCGAAATCGAAAAAGTCGTCGGTGATGCCTATTGGGTAGGTGTGGAGCAACTCCTCCCAAATCTTCACCAGTTCCACTTCGACGCGATCGCGCGGCGCTACGTATCCCGTGGGCCGCGCGAGGGGCATCTCATCGGGCGCCGGTAGCGCCTGCCGGTCTACCTTGCCGTTCGCGCTCACCGGCAGGCCATCGAGGAAGACGAACCGGGTCGGGATCATGTACTGCGGCAGCGTCTTCGCTAGGCTTCGCCTGAGCTGCGACGCCGGCACGCCCGACGTCCCAGCCGCGACCACGTACGCGATGAGGCGAGGGACTCCGGGAGCGACCTCCCTGGTGACGACCGCCGCCTCGCGAACGACGTACAGGCTCACCAAGGCGCGCTCCACCTCGGCGGGCTCGACGCGGTTGCCGCGGATCTTGTAGCCGCGGTCCTTGCGCCCGAGATACTCCAGACACTGACCCGTCCGCATGCGGCCCAGATCTCCGGTTCGATAGATCCGCTCACCATCACCTGCAGGACCGGGACGAAATGCCGCGTTGGTCAAGTCGTCGCGATTCCAGTAGCCAGGAGCCAGATAGCGGCTGCGAATCGCGATCTCGCCGACGACTTCTTCCTCCACCTCGCGTCCGTCGTCGGCAATCACTGCCCCGTGCATGTCCTCGGTGGCATAGCCGATCGGCACTACTCCGTCGGAGAGCGTCGTCGTCCTGTCGATGAAGAATTGCCGGGAGATGCCGGTCTCCGTCGCGCCGAGGCCGATCGCGAGCCGGCAGTATGGCTCGAAATGCTCCTTGTACAGTGCGACGTCGATCTTCGTCGCCGCGTCGCCCTCCAGCCGGATGATCCGGATCGCCGGAAATCGCACCGCGCCCGTGAGGAAGCTGCGGAAGATCGTCGGCACCGAGTGGTACATCGTGATCTCTTCGCGCGCGAGCCATTCGCCGAGCGGACGCCCGATGCCTTGCTTCCGCGCATCGTACGGGAACACGGCGGCGCCGTTCAATAGCGCGTTGAACACGCTCGAGACCGCGCCGCTGAAGGTGGGCGACTGCAACAGTGTGAGACGGTCGTCGGGACCGATCTCGAGGGCGTTGGTGTAGCGCATGATGTTATGGAGGACGTTGCGATGAACGTCCCAGACACCCTTGGGCCGACCGGTCGACCCTGATGTGTAGTAGATGTAGGCAGGAGTGCCCGCACCGATAGAGAGGGACGGCGAAGATTCCGGTTGTGCGGACACGAGGTCGTCGAAGGCGGCGACGGAGGGCGCCAGGAGCGATAGCGTCCTGGCTGCGGCGACACCGGCGGCATCGGCCAGGACGAGCGCAGCGCCGGCATCCGACACCGTGAATTCGATGCGATCAGCGGGGTCCGATGGATCGATGGGCACGTACAGCTTGCCCGCCTTGAGCACACCGAGAATGGCGGCGATGAGCGGGGCGCCTTGCTCCATGAGCAGGGCGATCGGTTCGGACCCCTCGCCACGCCGCGCCAGGATCGCGTGCGCCACCGCGTTGGCAAGCGCGTCGAGCTGGCGGTAGGTGAAAGAGTGGCTCGCGGTGCGAACCGCAAGCCGATCGGCATGCCGAGCGACCTGTCTCTCGAAGCGCGACGGAATCGATTGCTCGATCTCGGCTTTCGCAAATCGCACGAAGGTCGCAGTCGTCATTAGCGGATTTGGACCTTCTTTTCGCTGTGTTGAGCCTCGCGATCTGCTGCTTTCTCGGTCTCAGCCATTCGTTATGAGGGCATAGCACCGCTTTACTCGATCACCCGATCGGCGCGCAGGAGAATCGCCCAGGAATTACTGCGCTGAGGTTTCCTTCAGTTTTCCGAGCACGGCGTAAGTCCTCAGCCCTGCGGCTGCCCAAGTTCTGCCTGATCGGCCGCGTAGTCGTCACTGGGCCGGCGAAATCGAGTCCTGGCATGCAACGCGACCAATTCCAACAGCGCTCTGGGAGCGCAGGGCTTGATGATGTAGTAATCGTAAGCGCCCATCTCGGCGAGAATTCTCTCCCTGCCCTTGATGCGCTGCCCGCTTACAGCGATAAGCAGGGGGCGTTTGCCGGGCCTGTGCAGGCGAATCTGTCGGGCCGCATCCCATCTTTCGGGCATCGCGATGTCCAGGATTACTATGTCGGGATCGAAGTCCCGAACGTCCGCAACGATGGTGCGCGCGCCGTCGACGCCCTCAGCGTTGTACCCATGGCTCTTAAGCAGGTCCAGCAGGGAATCGTCCATCTCTTGATTGTCGTCCACCACGAGAACACGGGTGCGGTGCGGCATGCCGACAAATCTGGCATGGGGGACGCGCCGCGCGCATCCTTAGACTTGATGAGGTGGCCGCCTGCGAAACCCGATTGACGGATCATGTGGGCTGCAGGAGCCCGCAGTCGGGGAGTGGGCGCGGTTACAAGCCGCTCGAGTTACTAGCTGGTGTGTCGCCTCAACTCTCCGGAAATGTGCCGTTGGCAATCAGGCTGCCGGCGGGGCCTTTTCATTTCGGGGTAACGGTAGGGGTAACGGCGGAACGCGTACCCGGCCTAGCGGCGCCGCTTCTCCTATGAAAGCATTGGCAAGGTTCGATTCCCGCCGCCTCCACCGCGATCGAGCGCCGCGCTACCAACGTCGTGCGCTAATCGCAATGCGCTCGTCGGAACCCTGCCAGATTGGACGTGCTTCGCACGATCAATGTGATTAGGGTTTGGGGGTCGTATGGTTTCAGCACATAGTGATCGAAGCCGACCATTTCTGACAAGATGTTGTCGGCAGAATGGTTGTACTTGCCGCTGATGCCAATCAGCGGCAAGCGGCGGCCGAACTGTTCGCGAATCATTCGCGCGACTTCCCATCCACTGAGAAGCGGCATGGCGATGTCCAGCAACACCACTTCTGGATCGAAATCCCGGACGGCTTTCATTGCCTCGCGCCCGGAATGGACGCTTCGCACATCGTGACCTTCCTGGCGGAGTAGCAGCGATAAGGTGAGCGCGCTGTCGCGGTCGTCGTCTGCAATGAGGATGCGCAAGGAGCGCGAGCCCGTGAACTCGCCGCCTCCCCTGGCAAGCAAGGCGTTCCTACTCGTCACCCCAAAATTCTGCCGCTGGTCAGCCGGGGTGTATATCGCTGCTTTGCGGCGACTCGCGTCACTGATATACGACAGCCCGGCCGTAAGGCATCGACGCCTCGAAGAGCGGCGCGAAGGCTACGAATTCCTCGTGCGCTTCGACCAACCGGCGAACGTCGAGCTTCTCCTCGACGAGCCGCCGCTGCTCGGCGGCGGGCGCGGTCCCAACTCGCCCGCTTGGTCGCGGCCGCGGTGGCGAATTGTCTATCGGCGAGTCTCGGCTTCTGCCCCCGCGGCAAGTTCAAGCAAAACTCGGGGCCGGTACGCGACATGGCGACGGCATGGCTCGAAAAGGTTGCCGCGATCGCGCAGCCTGCCTAGCGGCCCCTGCGCCGCGCGAGCTTGGCGAGCTCACGCACCCACAGCACCGAGCTCGCGACCGCCGC
>DASTDR010000335.1:0-3836 GCA_035710265.1 Gemmatimonadales bacterium
GCTCACCACGACGCTCGTCATGCCGGGACTCGGTCCAGTGCCATCGACCACGCGGTTCGAGGACTACCGCCTCGTCGACGGAGTGCGGCTGCCGTTCCGCCAGGTGGAGTCGAACGAGCAGTTGGGCCGGACAGTTTACGAGATCGAGCACGTCGAGCTCGACATCGAGATCGAGAACGAGCAGTTCGTACTGCGCTAGGCCACGTTGACGGCGGAACTGGAGAGATAGACATGGATCTTCCTGGCCCGCGCCGGCCGCAGCCGCCAGCAGGTGGAGGCGGCATGACCATGCGGTCACCCATCATCGCGATGCTGTGGGAGAACTGGCGGCTGACGCGCGCCGAAGCCGCCTGGCACCTGGCGCTGGGAATCGTCGCGGCCTCGGCCGTACTAGTGGCGCTCGCGGCCGTCGCTGCCGTCGCCGGGAACGAAGCGGCCAAGGATCGCTGGGCGGTGATGGCTCTCATCGTCGTCTTCGTGCCGCACGTCATCGGGTGGTTCTCTGTCAACAAGCTCATGGTCGAACGAGCGGGCTTTCCGTTTCATCTCCTCTACACCCGCCCGGTTCGGACGGCAGTGGCCGTCGGTATTCCGATGGCGTACCTGGCGGCCTTGCCGGCTGCGTCATACCTCGTGTCGGCGCTTCTCCTGAGAATCACCTCCGGCCATGCGTTCCCGCTGCTGCCCGCCGCCGCGTGGATCACGGCCCTCAACCTGACCTCGTGGGCGGTGAACTGGTCGATCCGGAATGTGGCCGTCCGAACACTGGCACACCTGGCTGCCAGCGTGGCCTGGAGCGCTGCGCCTATATATCTCCTCAACGAAGAGATCCCGGGCCCGGGCTTTGCGCCGCTGCACCTGTGGCCGACGGTGTTCGACTTGCCACTCACCTGCTACGCGCTGATCGGCGCAATTGGCCTGGCGTCGTACGGTCTGACGGTCGCCGCTGTTGCGCGCCAGCGCCGCGGCGACGGGCGCGCGGCCATCTCGTGGATTCCAGGCAGCGGATTTCCAGACCGGCTCGTCAGCCTGTTCCGTTTCCCGTGCCCCATCTCGTCTGCAACTCGTGCGCAGGTGTGGTTCGAGCTGAGGTCCCGGGGACTGCCGCTGCTGGCGATCGGAGCGGCGCTCGCAATCGTGAATCCATTGCTGTTCGCGGTCAGCGGCCCCATCGATGCCGCTCTCTACGACGGGGTTCGACAGTATGTGCCTTGCGCAGACAGTGGATGCTTCTACGCTCGAGCGTTGGCAATGCTCTTTGCGATCCTCTCCGTCGTGACCGTGCTGGGCCTCGGGGGAAATGCCTTCGGTATTCGCTGGCGACCTGGACACAGGTACGCCAGCGCATTCGAGGCGACCCAGGCGTACGGCACTGCCCGGCTGGCCGGCCTCAAAGTGCTGGTGAGGTCGGTCTGCCAGTTGGCCGCGATCTTCGCCGTCGGCGTGAGTGTGTGGGCATCCCAGTCATTCATCGCGGTCGACAAGGGCTACGCACCCCTCGTCGAGATCGCCGACGAGCCTCTCGAGAACTGGCAGCGTGCGATTGAAGGCGCCGTCGGCGCGCTGACAGGCTACGAGAAGCTCGCGCTGGCAGCCGTCGCGTTCACCGGGGTCGCCATCTGGGTGGCGTCGTGGGCGGCGCTCGGAGCACTTGCGACACGCTATCCCCGCCGGGTGAACACCGCGTCATCGCTGCTGTTGCTCCATGGTCTTGCGCTCGTCCTGCTGGCGCTGGCCGGCCAGCGCGGGATCGGACCGGAGTTCCTGTTGCCCGCGATGCTCAGGGCGACAAAGTGGCTGGCCGTAGCGGCAATTGTGCTCGCGACGGTCTACCTCGTCTCGAGTTCCTTTGCCGAGCGGCTGCTGACGCTGGGGCAGGCGTCTGGTGCCGTGCTGGTCTCGGCCGCATTCGGGGCGACCTGGGTGATCGTGCTGCGAGCGGCCGGCGTGCAGCTGTCCGGGATGCCGGCGATGGACGTCGTCTGGATGCTGTCGCCCGCGCTCCTGCCGTTGATGACCAGCGTCCTGGCGCCGTGGTCATTCAGCCGCGCTCGCCATACGTGAGGGAGATTGGAGAACGCCATGTTGAATCGATGGACGGGCGTGGGTCTTCTGATCGCAGGCACTGCGATTGGCTTTGGCGCGGCCGGACTGCGGGAGAGTCCCGTGGCGTCGGCTCAGGCCGTCCAGTCGAAGACAACGGAATTGAAAGAGAGCATCGAGGTGGACGCTCCGTGGCTCGGTGCGGCTGCGCACCTCGAGATCACCGCGACAGGGGTTTCGATAGCCGGGAGATACAAGGTGGCGTGTGAACAATAACCAGAGCTCTTACTGATCACGGTCCGGCTGCCTTCGACTTCGCTCAGGCCAGGAAAGCCGGACACTACGAACGTTTGGAGAAAGCTGGAAGGTTGACCATGAACAGTATTCGCTCGACGTCTGCATTCGCCTTCGCCGCCCTGCTCGCTGCGACAGCAGTGTCTGCGCAGCAACCCCCGGCGCCCCCGGCCGCCGCAGCGCCCGCCACGACCTTCGAGGTGGCGTCCGTCAAGCCGAGCCCGCCAGGCGATCCATCGAACCCGCTGAGCATGATGCCGATGGCGGCGCCGCGGCCCGGTGGACGGTTCACGGCGACCAATATGCCGCTGTGGGCGCTCATCTCCACCGCCTGGGAGTTGCCGGACTTCCGGATCGTCGGGGGTGACAAGGAGTTGATGAACACCAAGTACCACATCACGGCGAAGACGGAGGGCGGGGCCACGCTTGGAATGAAAGCGGCGCTGCCGATGCTGAAGAACCTGATCACCGAGCGGTTCCAGTTGAAGTTCCACTTCGAGCCGCGCGAGATGTCGCACTATGACCTCGTGCTCGCACGCAGCGACGGCCAAACCGGGCCCGAGCTGAAACCATCGAAGTCGGATTGCAGCAACGCCGACGAGCTGAACGCCACGCGGGCCGAGGGACAGGCGAAAGGCGACTTCGCGGCGCTCATTCCGAAGCCGGGTGAGTTCTTCGCCTGCACGATCGCCCCGAACCTGGCCGGCGGTCCGGCCAACCTGTCGCTGCACGGCGACGGCCAGGAGATCAAGGTACTGGTGGACCTGCTGTCGCAATTCACCGGCAAGCACGTCCGCGACAAAACGGGCCTGACGGGCCTCTATGACTTCGACATGAAGCTCGACATGCAGGCGCTCCTGGGACTCGTCCAGAAGCTGGGTGTGGACGTGCCGACTGCCGCACTGTCGAACCTGCAGTCGGATGGCTCGTCGGTGATGACGGCGCTCAGGGAACAGCTCGGGCTGAAGCTCGAGTCGACCCGTGGTCCGGTTGACGTGCTGGTCATCGACAGCGTCGAGGCACCGACTCAGGACTAGCGCACCGAGGAGTTCTTGACATTCGAGCCCGCGGGAGGATGATCGCAGCGTCAATCCGAGCACCGCGGAGGCATCGACATGGAGCGACTCGTCAAGATTGCGGCAGCGTGCATCGCGTTATCCGTGGTCATCCTGTTGAGCAACAGGATGGGCGCTGTCCAGGGACAGCAGAAGAGAACGCCCGGGCAGGGTTTCGCCGCCGTGCCGGGACTCAAGGGCGGGAACGACGCGTTCGGTCCCTACGATCCGGTGGCAAACTGGCCCCGGCCCATGGGAGAGAGTCTTCCCGACCATCAGGCCTGGACATGGTCGCAGTCCACCGACATTTTTCCCGAGAGTCCCGACCGGGTCTTCGTGACGCAGAAGGGCGAGTTGCCGGTCCTTCAACTCGGGCGCGGGACCACCTGGCTTCCGCAGATTGGACCGAGCATCAAGTTCCCCGTCGGGGGCGGTCTGCCTGTA
>DASTDR010000336.1:0-3585 GCA_035710265.1 Gemmatimonadales bacterium
GCCGCGATCATCGCCATGATGCCGACGAACGACTCCATCAGCATTCCGCCGTAGCCGATCATGCGCGCGTCCGTCTCGCGCGTGATCATCTTGGGCGTCGTCCCCGAGGCGACGAGCGAGTGAAATCCTGAGATCGCGCCGCACGCGATCGTAATGAACGCGAACGGGAACAGCTTGCCCGCAAACACGGGCCCTTCGCCGGCGGTCGCAAACGGCGTCAATGCCGGCATGCGCAGCGGGGGCAGGATGATCAGGATCGCGAGGCCGAGCACCACGACCGTCGTGATCTTGAGGAACGTGGAGAGGTAGTCTCGAGGGCACAGCAGCATCCAGACGGGCAGCACGGACGCGATGAAGCCGTATGCGATCATCATCCACGTGATCGCGGTGCCGCTGTGCGTGAATGCCGCCGACAGCGTCGGATGGCTCGCGACGCTGCCCCCGCCGATCAGCGCCACCAGCAGCAGGATCGCGCCCACGATCGAGGCCTCGCCGACCTTGCCGGGCCGCCAGCGCTTCATCCACCACCCCATCAGCAGCGCGATGGGAATGGTGCAGGCGATCGTGAACAGCCCCCACGGCGACGCGCGCAGCGCGTTCACGACGATCAAAGCGAGCACGGCGAGCAGGATGATCATGATCGCGAGCACCGCGATCATGGCCGTGACGCCGGTGACCTTGCTGACTTCTTCCTTCGCCATCTGGCCGAGCGACTTGCCGTCGCGGCGCAGCGAGCAGAACAGAATCGTGAAGTCCTGGACGGCGCCGCCGAGCACGACGCCGATGACGAGCCAGAGCGTGCCGGGAAGGAATCCGAATTGCGCCGCGAGCACGGGACCGACGAGCGGTCCAGCGCCCGCAATCGCGGCGAAGTGGTGTCCGAACAAGACCCACCGATTCGTGGGCACGAAGTCATGGCCGTTGTTGAAGCGCTCGGCCGGTGTTGCGCGACGCGGGTCGAGCCCGAAGACCTTCTGCGCGAGGAATTTCGAGTAGAAGCGGTACCCGATGACGTAGGTGCAGACGGCGGCGGTCAGCAGCCATGCGGCGTTGATCGTCTCGCCGCGGGCCAATGCCAGGACCCCGAACGCCACGGCCCCCAGCACGGAAATCGCGATCCAGATCAGCGCCCGCACGCGGCGTAAGTTGCGGCGCCGCTTGCCGATGTTCAAGTTCGAACATAGGTTCGAAACCCTTGAGCCCCTCCGGATCTTCAGGCCCCTATTCCTGGTCCTCCAGCGCTCGAGTGTCCGCGCCGGCAGTGCAGGAGCGCACACAACCTCAAAAAGCTCCCGAAAGCATGAAGGGGCGCGTCGCGATGGTGACCGGCGGCGCCACCGGGCTGGGCCGCGCCGTAGCGCTCGAGTTCGCGCAGGCTGGATGCGGTGTGGCGTTCAACTACGTCGAACTGCCGGGACGGGAAGTGGGACCGCAGGCGCTGCTCACCGAGACCGCGATCAAGGCGTACGGCGTCCCCGTCTACTCGGCGTTGTGTGACGTGCGCGAGATGGACCTGGTCGAGCACTTCGTCAATGAAGTGCGCAGCCACCTCGGCGGGATTCACTATCTGGTGAACAATGCCGGCGTCACGCACGACGGTGCGCTGTGGCGGCTGACTCCTGAAGCGTGGGCTGAGGTGATGGACACGAACGTGGGCGGGGCGTTCAACTGCATCCACACGGTCGCTCCGCACATGCGCGCCCAACGCTTCGGCAAGATCGTGAATGTTGCTAGCCATCAGGCGTTCCGTCCTGGATTCGGGATCGCCAATTACGCCGCGAGCAAGGCGGCGCTTATCGGGCTCACCAAGGCCGCGGCAGTGGATCTTGGCTCCGCCGGGGTGAATGTGAACGCAGTCGCTCCGGGGTTCGTGAAAACCGAGCTGCTCATGCAGCTGCCGCGAGAGGTGCTCGAGCGCGCCGAACACGAGTCGGTGCTCGGCCGCGTCGCCGAGCCCGAGGACGTTTCACGCGTCATCGTGTTCCTGTGCAGTGAAGCAGCCCGCCACATCACCGGCCAGGTGATTGTAGTTGATGGAGGACTCACGCTCGCTTAGATTGGCCGCGTGAGTAAGCCCTTACAAGCCAAGTACTTCCTAGCCCTGCTCGCGCTGCTCAGCTGCGGCGGCAAAAAGAAAGCCGACGAACAGCCCACTCCGCAGGAATTACCGCCCACCGCGCCGCTGCCCACGGCGGGTCTCGCGGGACAACGCGTCGCGCTCACGCCGCTCACGCTCGTCGGCGCCGAGGATACGCTGCGCTGGGATTCGTTGCTCGCCGATCGGCGCGCGATGCTGGATAAGAGCGACAGCATCATTGGCGCGCTCCTCAGCGCGCGCGCGCCGGAAGTGACCTGGGTGGGACCCGCGGAGCTGCGGCGTACCGCGCGGCGCGCGGCTGGTGTGGCAACGGATCCCGATCAGCTGGGGACGGCATTCCTGCGGGCCGACAAGCTCATCGAGGTGCCCGATCCGCTGCGCTATCAGTTGCGCACACTCGTGGGCCTGGCCGGGGGCCGGTTCGCGATGATTCCTGCCGGACTCGTCTATCGCCGCCGGCCCGGCCGCACGGATGCGACGGCCGAGCTGTCGATCGTGATGGTCGATACGCGCGTGGGTCGTGTGGGGTGGCGCACCGTCGCGCGCGGGGACGGCGAGGATCCCTGGACCGCGCTCACGAAAGCAGTGAAGAGTCTCACACCAGGCTTGCCGTGAGCGCAGCGAAAGGCCTGTGACCAAGCGCGAGGCCACGCTGATCCCGGGCGACGGGATCGGGCCCGAGATCACGGCTGCCACTCTCCAGGTCCTGGACGCGCTCGGTGTCCAGTTCGAATGGGACGAGGAGTACGGCGGCATGGCGGCGGTCGAGAATGCCGGGACGCCGCTCCCCAACGCGACGCTCGATTCCATCCGCCGCACCAGGCTTTGTCTCAAAGGGCCCCTCACGACGCCCGTCGGCGGCGGTTATCGCTCGGTCAACGTCGCGATGCGGCAGGAGTTCGATCTGTACGCGAACGTGCGCCCGACCAAGACCATCGTGCCGGGCGGACGCTACGAGCACATCGATCTCGTCATCATTCGCGAGAATACCGAGGGGCTGTACGTGGGGCTCGATCACACGTTCAAGATCGGCGGAGACCGGCGCGCGCTGGCGCAGGCGATGTCGATCGTGACGCGTGAAGGCAGCGAGCGCATCGCGCGCTACGCGTTCGAGTACGCCAAGCTGCACGGCCGCAAGAAGGTCACGATCGTGCACAAGGCGAACATTTTGAAAGCCACTTCGGGTCTGTTCCTCGAAGTCGCGAAGAAAGTCGCGGAGCAGTACGCGGGGCAGATCAGTTGTGAGGACAAGATCGTCGACAACACCGCCATGCAGCTGGTGATCAAGCCGGAGCAGTTCGACGTGATCGTCACGACGAACCTGTTCGGCGACATCTTATCGGATGAAGCGGCGGGTCTGGTCGGCGGGCTGGGCCTTGCGCCGGGCGCCAATATCGGCACGCACGCGGCGATCTTCGAGCCGGTGCACGGCTCGGCGCCGGACATCGCGGGGAAGGGCATCGCCAACCCGTCGGCGCAGCTGCTCG
>DASTDR010000337.1:0-2317 GCA_035710265.1 Gemmatimonadales bacterium
TCGCCGTTGGCAGGTCTCTGGATAGTGAACTCTCCGATCGGCGTGCGGTCGAGCAACAACTTGATCTCGTGGGGCTGCGAGTCCTTCAACCCGTCGACATCGCCCGCATAGCCACGCGCCAGATAGATCTGGATGTCGTACTCCCCGTTCTGCGCGAACGTATAAGGAAACACCACCCCGCCCCGAGTGCCGACGGGGAGTCCAGGCACATGCCCCTCCTGCGTGACATCGGGCGGCACGCGGATGATGTCGCTCTGAAGAGAGGTCTGCGTGCCCCCGATCGCCAGCGCGCTGATCTTTTGAGCCGCTGAAATGTATCGGTCCAGAAGAGCCGGGGGCAGGTCGCCGACCGTCACGTTGTCGAAGCCGTGACCGCTTTCATCGGCGGGCAGGAGCGATGCGGCGTCGATGTCGACGGACAGCAGATCACGGATGGCGTTTTGGTACTCGGTACGATTGAGACGCCGCAAGGTTTCCGTGCGGCCTGGATTGGGCCTGCTGGCAGCGGCGTTGTCGAGCGACGTTTCCAACCACGACAGCAGCGCCCGGCGATCGTCCATCGAGGGCTGCGGCATCTCGGGAGGCGGCATCATGCCCGTACGAAGCTTGCGTACGACCTTCTCCCAGATCTCGGCGCCTGCGCCCGGGTTGGCGATATCGGCTTCGTCCAGCTTCAATCCGGCCGTCACGAGTCGCTGGTTGTGGCAGGTGACACAGTAGCGATCGAGCATCCCGCGGTGGCTCGACGCGGGTGATACGGCACCGATTGGGGACGATGACTGGGCGATCTTCGCTTGGGAAGTCGCTTGTCGTGCAGACGGACGTGCCTGGATGCCCAGGAACACGATCAACACAAGCCAAGCCACACCGATGGCCGCTACTCTCGCACTCGGAAAAGCCTTGGGCGCCATGTGTTCCATCAGGGCTGGCGGTCTCCGAACGACAAGGTTGAGGAAAGTGTAGCCGAGTACGACGGTGCCCGAAACGTGTTTCCTGGACTCTCGCGACGCGTGGAGATTGTCGGAATCTCGAAGAGATTCGGCGATTTCCAACCTTCGCGTGATCATCGGGCGAAGGCTGGCGGAGGCGATATCCCACGGCCAAACCGTCCTACAGTTGTTTCAGGAGCGCCAGGCTGCCGGCGACAAGCGCTTCCTTTTTCGCGCGGCTCAAGGGTTTCAACTGACGCTCTCGCTTCAACGCGGCGCTGAGCGACTCGCATTCTTCGACGTACACGAGAGACACAGGCAGTCGTGTGCGAGTGTATTTCGCACCCTTTCCGGAGTTGTGTACCTGCACCCGGGCTGGCGGATCGTGCGCGAACCCTGTGTACAGCGTTCCGTCCGCGCAACGGACCATGTACACAAAGAACATCATGACGATTGTAGAGGTGCTTCAGAGAAATGCCGCGATTCTTCGCTCTATTAGTGGCTAATCCAGTCTCATCCGCTGGTCAGTAACCGCTCGAGGATGCCCACAGGAATTCCGTTCATACCGTGGTACTTCTCGAAGTAGATCGCTCGCACAACGTCGGCGGTCTCAGGCGCCGTCGGGAGGGAGGCGCCGGTGCTCGGCCGGAACATGAGCTGCATAGGCACTTCTGTGCGTCCGTCGATCGGGGGCTGAATGTATCGCCTCGCGAGTGCTCGACCACCCAGGTTCTCGAAAAACGTTCGTCGCCGCAGCCGTATGGCGAGCTCGGCGGGATCAACTGACTCTGACGGGTCGTCAATCTCCCAGACGGCGCCCGCTGGCGTGAACCCGCCTGCCTGCAATTCCGCCGCGCCCCTCCGCACGGTCTCTTCGAAGAGGGTTCGTCCCACGCCCAGCGAGCGCCGGTCCGGATCGACGGCGAGATAGACAACAAAAGTGCTGGCGGCCGCGCGAAGCAGGTGCGCCACAGCGAGTCCGATCGTGTGGCCATCGGCGGAGGCACGCAGAACGAATCCCACACCGGGTTCGGCCGTCGCGAGGACCACCGGCGCGGGATCCCGTTCGGCCGCTGGAAACGAGGCGTCGTACAACCGCCACCAGGCCGTGTCGCTTCGAAGGCCCTGCGCGCTGACGCGCTCGATCGTCGCCTTCGCGGCGCGGGGCCCTTGCGTCACGCGGCAGCCTCGGCTCGCACCTCGACCGGCGCGCCGTTCACGTACCACAACCGCCGGAGCACCTTCACCTGCGGATCCGAGTAGATCCGGAGCAGGAGGTCCTGCAGGAGACTAGCGTCTACGTCGAGCTTGGTCGCGACCACCTTCAGCGCATCTGCATTGGCGCCCGTGGGCGTGCCGCGCCGTTTGTTGACCCTGTCCCACAACCC
>DASTDR010000338.1:0-2040 GCA_035710265.1 Gemmatimonadales bacterium
ACGCGCAAGAGCGGAACAGCCTCATTCGGAGGGGGTGCTCGATCGCCCGATCGTGCTCCACAGCCAGCGGAGGATCCGTTCTGCCGATGGCGGCTGGAGAGCGGTTTCGCCGCAAGAGACGTACAGGCGTTACGAGCACCACATCAGTGGCGTCACGGGCATTGTCCGCGAGATCCGTCGAAGCACGCCCCGTTTGCACTCGACGGCGTTGTACACGGCCGAACACCTCTTTGCGCCCGAGAGCGGCGAACCTTTCTTGACGGGACGCCGGATCAGCGCGGGCAAAGGGATCGGCCGTGTGCAGGCCCGGACCAGCGCCCTCTGCGAGGCGCTGGAACGTTACTCTGGTGTCTTTCGAGGCGATGAGACGCGGATCCGCGCCTCTCTAGAGGCTCTTGGAGGTGCGGCCGTTCACCCCAATGCCTGCGCCAACTTCAGCGACGCCCAGTTCGACGAACGTGACGTCTGGAATGCTCGATCGTCCTCGTGCACCTGGGTGCCCCGGCGCTTCGACGACCGGTGCGAGATCGACTGGTCGCCGGTATGGTCGCTCACGGAAGGTTCGGTCAAGTACCTGCCGACCGCGTGCTGCTACTACGGCTATCCGCTCCGGACAGGCGAGGAGTTCTGTCGCGCCGATTCAAACGGCTGCGCGGCCGGCAACACGCGTGAGGAGGCCATCCTGCAGGGCTTCTTCGAGCTTGTCGAGCGCGACGCTGTCGCGATCTGGTGGTACAACGAAATCATGAGGCCGGCAGTCGACCTCGCCTCATGCTCGCAACCGTTCCTTCGGAGCACCGTCGCCGAATACGAGGCCGTTGGCCGCTCGCTGCGCGTGTTCGATCTCACGACCGATCTCGGCATTCCTTCCTTTGCGGCTGTGTCCGATTTCCTGAACCCCGTCGGGGAAGGCCTGATTCTCGGATTCGGCGCTCATCTCGATGCAGAAACGGCCCTTGGCCGTGCCTTGACCGAGCTGAATCAATGGCGATCGGGGTTTGACCTCGGTGTGGCGACCACTCCCGTCAGCGAGGGAACCGGAACGCCAGGCGGGTTTCTGCAACGAACGGCGGCGCCCACGGGTCGTCACCTTGAGGACTTCGAGCCCGCCGCTTTCGGGGACATTCGAGACGCCGTCGAAGCGTGCGTCGATCGCGCGGCGCGGTGCGGCCTGGAGACGCTCGTACTCAATCAAACGCGTCAAGATGTTGGCCTGGCCGTCGTACGGGTCGTCGTGCCCGGACTTCGCCATTTCTGGCCGCGCTTTGGACCCGGGCGTCTCTATACGCTTCCGGTCGCGCTCGGCTGGCAACAGGCCGCGAAAAACGAGAGCCAGCTCAACAAGTCTCATCTTTTGATCTAGAAGCTGTGCAATAATGCGCGGCCACAGACGCAGGAGGCTATATATGGCGAAAAAGGCGAAAAAGAAGAAGGCTGCCATCGCCGCGCCGACCTCAACAGGCGCCACGCTGGCGACGGGCCTTCAGGCTGCGAAGCAGTTCTTCGATTTGGCCGAGGACGAGACAAACGGTGAAGGTCTTCGCACCGTCATCGGATACAACAACGAGAACATCATCAGGCTCGCCAAGTCCTTTGGCTACGAGTTTGACTATGAGGAGATGCAGGAACATCTCATTGAGCGCTGGGGCGTTCAGAAGCCGAGTAAATTCATGTACTGCTGCACGTAACGGACAGATTACGGCGAGCGACCGAGAATAAGCTCTCCCACGGAGCCTTCATCGTAATAGTTGGTTCCCGCCGCCCTCGCGAAGAGGTCGGAGTTGCCGGCGCCAATCGCGCAGATTCCAATCTCCATAGCTGTCGCGACCAGGTACATCGTCTGGAGCAGCGCGCCGACCTCTTTCAGGATAAGCGCGTAGGAAATGGACGAGTACTTCCAGGAGGCGCGCAGGAACCGCGCCGCGATGGTGACCAGCACCTGGGGCGAGTCGGCGCCCACGGCCTGCCCCGCCTCGTCCAGGAGCGCGCGCACGTCGGAGTTCATCGGTGCTACACGCTGGAGTTCGTGGCGCTCGGGGC
>DASTDR010000339.1:0-2388 GCA_035710265.1 Gemmatimonadales bacterium
AATGACGTGAGCGCGCCATAGTCCTCTCCGCCGACATGCACGATCACACTGGTGCCGTCGACGAGCGGCGACGTGGTCGATCCGTACTGAGGCGGCACGCCGGGCGGCGGTAATCGCCAGAGCAGCTTGCCGCTCGCGAGATCGAACGCTGACAGGACCCCGCTGATCCCGAACGTGAAGACGCGTCCGCCGGAAATGGCCGGCGTGGACTTCGGGCCGGCGCCGTGCGACTGCGCAGCCGGATTGACGACGTATGGCGCCGGATACGCCGCGCGCCAGAGCTCCTTGCCCGACGCCAGATCGAGGGCGCGGACAATCTCTTCGTCGCCTTGACGTGCGAACACCACGACACGATTGCCGGACACCACCGGCGAGGCATGCCCGGCGCCGACCGGGATCTCCCAGCGTTTTGTCAGCGCCTCCGGCCACTGGGCAGGCAGTTCGGCGCCAATCGAACCATCGCGCCTCGGGCCGCGCCACTGCGGCCAGTCGGCACTGGTTTGGGCGCCCGCGTCCGCCAGCGCGGTCAGGACGGCGGCGAACACCACAAGGGCTGGTCTCATCTTTTTTCTAGTTGCGCGGGGCCCCACCCCCGCGCCCTGTCTTACGGACGCTCACGACGATCTCAACGCCACGATCGGATCGACACGCGAGGCGCGCAGAGCCGGCACGAGCGCCGCCACCAGCGCCACCGCAATCAGCAATACGGCAATGACGACGTAGACGAGTGGTTCGGTCGGCGCGACGTTGAAGAGGAAGCTCTTCACGATCATCGACATCCCGAGCGCGGTCCCCAGTCCGACGACCAGCCCGGTTCCGACGTAGAGGGCCGCATTGCGCAGCACCATCCCGGCAATGCCGCCGCGCCCGGCACCGAGCGCCATGCGAATGCCGAATTCGGTCGTCCGCTGATCGACGACGAACGCCATCACGCCGTAGATGCCGACCGCCGCGATCACGACGCCGAGCACGCCAAACAGGCTCAGCAGCAGCATGTTGAACTTCCGCTGCGCAATGAGCGTGTTGAACATCTCTTCGAACGTCCGCGCTTCGGGGACGACGATATCCGGGAAGGCCTCCTGGACGGCGCTGCGCAGGCCCGGAACGACGGACCGGGGATCGCCGGCGGTGCGCAGGACCAGGTCCACTCCCTGACCGGACTGGGTCCTGGTCATGGGCAGGAACACCTGCGGCCGCGCCTCCTTCTCCGGACCTTCGAGGCGGATGTCGGCGACGACCCCGACCACCCTTCGCTTGTCATTCACGTCAATCTCCTGACCCAGCGCGTCCGTGCCTTCGAAATACAGCCGTTCGGCCGCTTGATTCAGGAGTATCGAGGCCTTGGGATCGAGCATGTCCGCGTCGTCGAAGACACGCCCTTTGATCAAACGCTGGCGAATCACCTGCATGTATGGCGGCGTGATGAACCGGACGTCGACGGCGTCGTCGCCGTTGAATTCTTTCTGCCGTGCGGGAACCTTGACGGGAATACGAGTCATGCTGCCCGACAGCGGCAATCCCCCGGAATACAGCGATGCCGACTCGACACCCGGCAGGGCCTGCACCCTCGTCATCAGCTCGGCCACGCGCGTCGCGTTCTGTTCGATGATGAGCTTTCGCGAGTCGGCGTCTTTGGCGGTGTTCCTCGGGAAGATCGGGAGCGTCACGACGTTGCGGTAATCGAGCCCGATCTCCACGCTCATCAGGCGCGCGAAGCTGGCCGCGAACAAGCCGGCGCCGACGAGCAGCACGACGGCGAGCGCCACCTCGGCCGCCACGAGCAGCGAGCGCAACTGCTGCCGCAGCCGGCTCGCGGTGCCCAATCTTCCGCCCTCGCGCAGCGCCGTCGACAGCTTCGGGCGCGAGGCCTGCAGCGCCGGCACGATGCCGAACAGCAGCGCGGTGACGACCGACACGATCCCCGCAATCGCGAGCACGCGCACGTCGATGGCGACGAGCGACAGCCGCGGCAGCGTGGCGGGCAGCGAGGCCCGGAGGACGTCGACCGCCCAGTACGCGATCGCCACGCCGATGATCGTCCCCGCACCGGACAGGACGAGGCTTTCGACCAGCAGTCCGCGCGCGAGCTGCCAGCGTGAGGCGCCGAGCGCGGCGCGAACGCTGACGTCGCGCCCTCGGGCGCTGGCGCGGGCCAGCATCAGATTGGCGACGTTGACGCAGGCGATGAGCAGCACGAAGCCGACCGCGGCCAGAAGAATGATGAGCGGGCGCTTGGTGTCTCCGACCAGGGCGTCGCGCAGCGACAGCGCGTAGTAGCGCGAGCCTTGATTCTGCTGTGGATGTTCCTTCTCGAACTGCTGCGACAACGCGTCGAGCTCCGCGGTGGCGGCGTCCACCGTCACCCCGTTCGCGAGCCGGCCGACGCCG